>NZ_JSYC01000016.1:0-124773 GCF_054823965.1 Gordonia sp. GN26
CGAGCGCGTCCACGCGATGCTGCCCGACCTCCCCCCGAATGCGCAGGACGCGATCCTGCGCAGTATGGCCGAGGAGGACCGCATTCGTGCCGAGGGCGACGCCCACGCGGCCGATGTGGCCGACGGCGTCGCCGGGTCCGGGGCGCGGGACTGGCAGGAAGCACCCACCCAGGTCCTGCCCCGCATCTGAGGGCGCGTCCGGTGCGGCATCACCGCGCCGGCCGACGCACGCCCTCTATCTATTGATGTTAGTTTTAGACTCCCGTGCCGGGTCGTGAACCCTCACGAATGCCCATGTCTGAAGTGGAAGCGAACAGTCCATGAGAATTGATCCCCGTACACCTGTCGTCGTCGGGGGCGGACAGGTGAACGAACGAGACGGCGGGGTCGAACCCGTCGACCTCATCGTGCGGGCCGCCCGCGATGCCGGCGAGGAGGCCGGTGCGCCGAAGTTGCTCGAGAACATCGACTCGGTACGCGTGGTGGGTTTGCTCTCCTGGCGCTACCGCGATCCCGGTGCCCTTGTTGCGGAACGACTAGGCGCGGGGCCCGTGCACACCGGTTACACCGGCAACGGGGGGAGCACCCCGCAGGTGCTCGTCAACGCCGCGGCCGAGGACATCGCCGCCGGGCGAGCCGACGTCATCCTCATCGGTGGTGCCGAGTCCTGGCGCACCCGGATGAAGTTGCGCGCCAGGGGTGAGCGTCCTGCGTGGACGAAGCAGGACGAGTCGGTGCCGCCGGCCGAGATCATCGTGCCGGATGTGCCGATGGAGGCCGAGAGCGAGCGCCGGATCGGACTGGACCGCCCGTCGTACGTCTACCCGCTGTTCGAGCAGGCGCTGCGGATCTCCGCCGGCCGGACCATCGCGGAGCATGCCGAGCACATCGGCACTCTCTGGTCGTCGTTCAGCGAGATGGCCGCGACCAACCCACACGCCTGGACGCAGCGGTCCTACGCCGCCGCCGACCTGGCGACGGCATCGGAGAACAACCGCTGGATCTCGACTCCCTACCCGAAGTTGTTGAACTCCAACAACATGGTGGACCAGGGGGCCGCGTTGATCCTGTGCTCCGCGGAGGCGGCGGAACGATTCGGCGTGCCCCGTTCGGAGTGGGTGTTCCCGCACAGCGGCACCGAGTCGAAGGACACCGAGGCGATCGCGGCCCGTGGAGCGCTCGATCGGTCGGCCGCGATCCGGATCGGTGCACGACGCGCGCTCGAACTCGCCCGCGTGGGGATCGACGACGTCTCGTTCCTGGACATCTACTCCTGCTTCCCGTCCGCGGTGCAGGTGGCCGCCATCGAGCTCGGGCTCGACCCGAGCGGGGTGCAGCGACCCCTCACCTGCGCCGGCGGCCTCACCTTCGCCGGTGGGCCATGGAACAACTACAGCACGCACGCCATCGTGACAGTCGCGGCGCGGCTGCGCGAATCGCCGGGCACCTTCGGTCTGGTGACCGCGAACAGCGGATACCTGACCAAACACGCCTTCGGCGTGTACAGCACCGAGCCCCCGAATGGCGGCTTCCGGCGTGAGAACGTCCAGGCCGAGGTGGACGCCGAGCCCACGACCGAGGTGGCCGAAACCCACGACGGGATTGCCGAGATCGAGTCCTGGACCGTCGCTTTCGGTCGAGACGGAGATCCCGACAAGGCGTTCGTCGCGGCGCGCGTGCCGGGTGGTGCGCGGACCCTGGCGGTGGTCACCGACAGAGGCGACCTCGACGAGTTCGCCGACGCCGAGATGGCCGGTCGTCCGCTACGGGTCGAGGAGTCCGGGACCGCCCGGCTCGATTGACCCAGAATATCTAAAGTCGTAAGGTTTATTGCACAGACGCCGGGTACCCGGTGGTGAAGGAGCGAGACGCGATGAGCGAGATCGACGACTTTCGTGCGCGCTATGCGCAGCACGTCGGCCATGTCGCCGCCGGGGACATGAAATCCGCCTTGGCGGAGATGGTCCAGGAGAACCTGCCGGCCGTTTTCGAGGGCGTCGACGTGCCCCGTGGCGCCATCGACGACCACCGGATCGTGGGTGTCCGTGCCGACGGCGACCGGATGATCGGTGAGGCCGTCTACACATTCGACGGCCGCCAGGTCGGGCTCCGCTCGGTCTGGGAACACCGAGACGGCACCTGGCTGGCCGCCGCCCTGGAGAACTTTCCGCCGGGTGATGAGGCATGACCGCCGCGACGACCGACGTCCCCTGGGGCCCGGCCGCGGATGGCATCGACGCACCGTACTGGGACGGTCTTCTCGCGGGTGAACTGCGACTGCAGCGTTGTGGCACATGTCAGACCTGGATCTGGAGCCCGCAATCGGTGTGCGGCCACTGCCACGGCTTCGACCTCGGATGGCACAGCATCGAACCCGTGGGCACCGTCTACAGCTGGAGCCGGAGCTGGTACCCGTACATCGAGGAACTCTCCGACCGGATGCCCTACATCAGCGTTCTCGTCGAACTCGCCGACGCCGGTGGCCGCCGCGTGCTCGGCCTGCTCGTCGATGACGTGGAGCGGACGCCGGAGATCGGTGAGTCCGTCATCGGTGTGTTCGAGCACAAGGAGGGCGAACCCTGGCCGCTGCTGAGGTGGCGCCGGACCGATTCGACCCCAACCGATTCGACAGGGGGAGGACACTGATGTCCGGATCGATTCGCGGCGCGACGGCTGTCGTCGGTGTCGCCGAAATGCACTACAAGCGCGGTCAATCGCCGATGACCGAGCAGCAGATGACCATCAAGGCCATCCTCGACGCCTGCGCCGACGCCGGCGTGTCACCCCGGGAGATCGACGGATTCGTCTCGTACGCCGGTGGTTCCAACGACGGTCCCATCCTCGGTGCGGCGCTGATGGTCGACGAGCTGCGGTGGTCGAACATGATGTGGGGCGGCGGCGGAGGCAGCGTGGCCGCTGCCATCACCAACGCGGCCGTAGCGATCGCGTCGGGACAGGCGGACACCGTCGTCGTCTATCGCGCGATGTCCCAGGCCGATACCGGACGACTCGGCTACGCCAAGTACCACTACGGCCCGCACTTCCTGGCGCACGGCGTCGGTTCGCCCGCACAGATCTGTGCGATGCGGACGCAGCGGATGCTCGAGCACGACGGGGTTCCGCGATCGGCGATGCGCTCGCTCGTGCTGGCGGCGTATCAGCATGCGCAACAGAACCCCACAGCCCAGGGGCACGGTCGGCCGCTCGACGAGGAGACCTACGAGTCGTCGAGGCTCATCGCCGAACCGTTCCATCTGTTCGACTGCTCGCGGGAGAGCGACGGTGCGGTGGCACTCGTCCTGGTTTCCGCCGACCGGGCCCGCGAACTCCGTCCCGACCCGGCCTACGTCATCGCCGGTGCCCAGGGTGCGCCGGGAGGCTACTGCGAGCGCGTCGACAACGACGAGCAGTACTCGACCGCCGGTTTCGGTCCGGCAAACAATGGCAAACCCGGTGTTGCCGAACGCCTCTGGTCGTCAGCGGGGCTGGGTCCCGACGACGTCGACGTCGTGCAGGTCTACGAGAACTTCAGCGGTCCTGCGGTCGCGGCACTCATCGACCATCGTCTGTGTCCGCCCGGAGAAGCAGCCGGCACTGTCATGACGGTGGAGAACCTGACCGCACCGCACGGCAAGCTCCCGGTGAATACCAGCGGCGGCAACCTGGCCGACTCGTTCATCAACGGTCTGAACCTCGCGGCGGAGGCCGTGCGTCAGATCCGCGGTACCTCGACCAACCAGGTGTCCGACGCCAAGACCTCGCTGTTCATCGGTGGTCCGATGGCCCCGCTGGTCAGTTCGGTGTTGTTCGGCCACGCAGACACGCTCTAGCCAGGCACTCAGACTTCGAAGGGTCATCATGTTGGATCGCAACGAGCTGTTCATCGACGGGAACTGGGCTCCGCCGGCGTCGGGGGAGTACGGCGACGTCATCGAGGCCGCCACCGAGAAGGTGCTCGGTCGTAGTGCGCTGGCGGGGACCGCGGACATCGATGCCGCGGTCGCGGCCGCACGGGCCGCACTCGACGGGCCGTGGGGATCGATGAGCAGAGCCGAGCGAGCCGATGTCCTCGACCGGTTCGCCGCGGCGCTGACCAAGCGTGCCCGCGACACCGCCGAGCTGGTCAGCCGCGAGAACGGAATGCCCATCAGCCTGGCGAAGCCGACGAACGGCTACGGCCCCGCGGCGATGCTGACGTACTACGCGGGCCTGATCCGGGCCGCGGAGGACGAGGAGGTTCGACCCGGCGCGCTGGGCGGTCGTACGGTCGTCCGCAGTGAGCCCGTCGGGGTGGTCGCGGCGATCACGCCGTGGAACTACCCGCAGCCGCTCGCCGCGATGAAGATCGCCCCCGCCCTCGCTGCGGGTTGCACGGTCGTCCTCAAGCCTGCACCCGAAACCGCTCTGGATGCTTTCGTTTTCGCCGACGCGGCGCAGGAGGCCGGTCTGCCGGCCGGTGTGCTCAACGTCGTGCCGGGCGGTCGCGAGGCCGGAGCGCACCTCGTCGAACACCCGGGCGTCGACAAGGTGGCGTTCACCGGGTCGACCGGCGCCGGACGTGCGATCGGGGAGGTGTGCGGCCGGCTCCTGCGTCCGGTGACCCTGGAGCTCGGCGGCAAGTCGGCCGCCATCGTCGCCGAGGACGCCGACCTGGAGGTGTTCGCCGGTCACCTGCTGGAGGTGTCGCTGGTGAACAACGGGCAGACCTGTCACGCCAGCACACGGATTCTGGCCCCGCGTTCCCGCTACGGCGAGGTCGTCGACTCGGTCACCGAGACCGTTCGTGCACTGCGCGTCGGTGACCCGCTCGACAAGGCGACGGCCATCGGTCCGCTCGTCAGCGCCGCCCAGCGCGATCGGGTCCTCGGGCACATCGCGGCAGGCCGAGCCGATGGTTACCAGGTCACCACGGGTGGAGGCGTTCCCGGCGATCAGCCCCAGGGCTGGTTCGTCGAACCGACAGTCTTCGCCGGCGTCGACAACTCCGCGTCCATCGCGCAGGAGGAGATCTTCGGCCCGGTGCTGACCATCACCGAGTACACCGACTCCGACGACGCGGTCCGCATCGCCAACGACTCCGCGTATGGGCTCGGCGGCACGGTGTGGACCACCGACGAGGAGCGCGGTCTCGAACTGGCGCGCCGCATCCGGACGGGGACGGTCGGGGTCAATCACTACGCTCTCGACCTCACCGCACCGTTCGGCGGGGTGAAGGCCTCGGGTCTCGGACGTGAACTCGGCCCCGAGGGCCTCGCGCCCTACCTCGCCCCAAAATCGGTGTACTTCGCCCACCGCTGATCATCTGATTTCGACAGGAGTGACATGACGGATCTGCCTCTCACCGGTGTCCGCGTCGTAGACGTGACCGACGGTCTCGGCGAGTCGTGCGGCCGGTTCCTCGCCGACCTGGGGGCCGACGTCGTGCGCGTCGAACGTCCGGGCGGGTCCGCTTCGCGTCGTACCCAGCCGATCGAGTCCGGTATCAGCATCCCGTTCGCGCTGAACAACGCGAACAAGCGCATCGTCGACCTGGACCTCGACGCCGACCGGGGCCGTTTCCTGGAACTGGTTGCCGGCGCGGACATCCTGGTCGAGACCAGCCCGATCGGGCTCCCGTCAGGAACAGGCCTGGACGCGGCCGATCTCCTGGCCGGCCACCCCGGCCTCGTCGTCCTCTCGATCAGCGGATTCGGGCAGACCGGGCCCTACCGCGACTGGGCCGCAACCGAATCCGTCATCTACGCGATGAGTGGCGTACTGTCGCGATCCGGTGAGCCCGGTCGCGAACCGCTCCTCCCGCCGGCGGGACTCGTCGAACAATCGATCGGCGTCCACGCCGCCTGGTCGGCGCTGCTGGCCTACTACGACCGGCTGCGGACCGGCACGGGACAGCTCGTCGACATCTCCGCCTTCGAAACCGTCACACACGGTTTCGATCCAGGCTTCGGCGTGCAGGGCTCCGCGGCGGCCGGCCGTCGTGAGGACTTCCCGCGTGGTCGACCCGACGCAGCGAACTTCTACCCGGTTCTGCGATGCGCGGACGGGCAGGTGCGGATCTGCCTGCTGGCCAAGCGGCAATGGCGCGCGATGTTCGCCTGGCTCGGTGAGCCCGAGGAGTTCGCCGACCCCGCCTTCGACACGATCCCGGCGCGTTTCGCCGCGGCGGACCGGCTGCATCCCCTGATCGAGGAACTCTTCGCCGATCGGACACGCGACGAACTGGTCGCCGAGGGCGCCGCGCGCGGCATCCCGATCGGCGGCGTGCTGCGTCCCTCCGAGGTGCTCGCCAACGACCACTTCGCGGTCGCCGGAACTCTTGTCGACGCCGAGATCGCGCCCGGTGTACAAGCACGTATCCCGTCGGGCTACGTCACCATCGACGGCCGACGAGCAGGTTTCCGGCACCGTGCGCAGCCGATCGACGACGCGGACGCCTGGAGCGATGCGTCCAGAACCGGGGCGGGCGCACGGGAGCAGTCCGAGGCCGGCACTCATCCGTTCGCCGGACTGCGGGTCCTCGACCTCGGCGTGGTGGTGTTCGGGGCCGAACTCGGCCGCCAGTTCGCCGACCACGGTGCGGACGTGATCAAGCTCGAGAACCGCGACTTCCCGGACGGCCTGCGCCAGTCGAAGAGGAAGGACGCATTGTCTCCGTCGGTGGCCTGGGGTCATCGCAACCGCCGCTCACTGGGCATCAACCTCCGCACCGAAGAAGGCCGAAAGCTGTTCCGGCAGCTGGCCGCCGACGCCGACGTGGTCCTCGCCAACTTCAAGCCCGGGACCCTCGACTCGATGGGGATCGGCTACGAGGAGCTGCGCAGGATCAATCCGCGCATCATCGTCTCCGACGGCAGCGCCTTCGGAAGCACCGGACCGTGGAACACCCGGCTCGGGTATGGGCCGCTCGTGCGTGCCGCTTGCGGTGTCTCGGCGCTGTGGCGATACTCCGACTCCGACACCGGTCTGAGCGACGGTTCGACCGTGTACCCGGACCACATCGGCGGACAGGTCGCCGCGGTGGCCGTACTCGCCGCGCTGATCTCCCGGCTGACGCATGGTCGGGGTGCCGAGATCGAGGTGGCGCAGGCCGACACCGCCCTCGTCGCACTCGGCGGGCAGCTCGCCCGCGAATCGCTGGCCCCGGGATCGGTTTCGGCGGTGGGGAACACCGATCCATTCGCCGCGCCCGCAGGCGTGTTCCCATGTGCCGGTGACGACGAGTGGTGCGTGGTCACGGTCCGCCACGATCAGGACTGGCGCAATCTGACTCGGATCATCGGACGCGACGACCTCGCCGACGACGACCGATTCCGGTTGGCGGCCAGGCGGATCGAGAACCGCGACGAGGTGGACAAGGTGTTGATCGAATGGTTGGCGGAGCGGACGCCGACCGAGGCGATGACCGCGCTCCAGGAAGCCGGTGTCCCCGCAGGGACGATGGTTCGGCTGCCCGAACTGCTGATCGACCCACATCTCACCGCCCGCGACGCCTATACGCAGCTCGAACATCCGCGGCTGCCCGCGCCGCTGCCCACCGCGGTACGCGTCGCCCGGTTCACCTCGATCCCCGACGCCCCCTTGCGACCGGCGCCGCTGCCCGGTGCCGACACGCACGAGATCGCCGTCGAGCTGCTGGGTCTCGACGAAGCCGAGTACCGCAGTCTCGTCGCCGGCGGTGTCCTCCAGCCACTCGAGGAAAGTGAACCGTGATCACCTACGAATGGCTTCCGCGCCTCGACGGCGACGAACTCGACGAAGTGGTCGAACTCGTCATCGCCGCAGCCGAATACGATGAAGAAGCCGGGTTCTCGCATATCGACCCGGCCATGGTCCGCGCGACCGGTGACGGCACCCGGACGATTGCGCATCTGCCCATCAAGGCGCGCCGCGATCTCAGCCCGCTCGAGGACGTCCCGATGGTGGTCGTGGCGTACCTGCACCTCGCGGTCGAAGCCGACGGCCTGGGCGTCGTGTCCTACGTCGTCCATCCCGAATACCGGTCCCGCGGAATCACCACTCTGCTCGTCGAGGAGATCCGTCTCGACACCACCGGCGAAGGCGGCTGGGCCGGCACCGGCGCCAACGCCCTCCGATGCTGGGCATATTCGACGCATCCGGCCTCTGGCCGTCTGACCCGGCGCTTCGGGATCCCGGCGGTCGGCCGCCAGTGGACGCTAATTCGGCACCTGACCGGTCCCTTTGCCCTTCCGCTCGACAAGCCCGACACCCCGGCCGGCGTGACCCTCACCGAGCCGCGTGAACTCGCCGCCGACGACACGGTGACCGCCGACGTCCTGGCATCCTCAGAACTCGCGCCGCGGCATTGTGACCGCGTTGCCGACGACCTGAGGCTCGGCGGCGGACTGATTGTCGACGCGCGGAACGAGGACGGGCAGGTGCTCGGCTTCGTGTGGTTCTCGACGGAACACCGGCGCCACCTCGAACTGCGGGCCGCGCCGGTCCACGCACTGGTCCTCACCGCCGCGGCGCGTGGCGGCGGGGTCGGTACCGCGCTCCTGCTCGCTGCCCTCTGGCATCAGGTCGACGCCGACGTCCAGCTGTCCACGCTGCGTATCGACCCCGAGGACACCGGTGCGGTTCGGATGTGCCGTCTGCTCGGTTACGAGCAAGAGGACGTGCACTCCTGCTACCAGGTCGGTGAGAGCGCCGGTCAGCCGCCGTCATTCCGCTGACCCGACCCTGAACTCGTGAGAAGGCCCTGATGAACGCCAACCGGACCGAGGCCGCCGCGCTCGACAACCACAAGCTGTGTGTGGTCGCGAAAGATGTTGCGGCCGAGGGGGTCGTGTCGCTCGTACTCGCCGACCCCGACGGCGCCGACCTGCCGCAGTGGTCGCCGGGCGCCCACCTCGACCTCGTGCTGGGCGAGAACCTGATCCGCCAATACTCATTGTGTGGAGACGTGGCCGACCGAACGCAGTTCACGGTGGCGGTCCTGCGCGAGCCGGAGAGCCGCGGCGGTTCGCAGACCGTACACGACGAGGTGGCGGTCGGCGACCTGATCGCGGTCAAGGGCCCCCGGAACAACTTCGCGCTTGTCGACGCGCCGTCCTACCTGTTCGTCGCCGGTGGAATCGGCATCACCCCGTTGAAGCCGATGATCGCCGAGGTCGACGCGCGCGGCGCCGAGTGGACGCTGCTCTACGGTGGCCGGACGGCATCAGGTATGGCCTTTGCTGATGTTCTGACACAACAGTATTCGGACCGGGTGCAGGTGCGCCCCCAGGACGAGCACGGTCTGCTCGACCTGGACACCGCACTCGATGCCTTGAGCGCAGGCGCCGCCGTCTACTGCTGCGGGCCCGAACCGCTGCTCGCGGCGATCGAGGAGAAGTGCAAGTCGCGCAGCGGCGTCGAACTCCACCTCGAGCGGTTCGCGCCGAAGGTGGGCACATCCGAGAACGACGGTCCCGCTGAGGGATTCGAGGTCGTCCTGGAGCGCAGCGGCAAATCCGTCGCGGTGGCGGCGGACGAGACGGTCCTCGACGCCCTGCTACGAGAAGGCGTCGACGTCGACTTCTCCTGTAGAGAGGGCACCTGCGGCACTTGTGAAGTACCCGTTCTCGACGGCCTTCCCGACCACCGGGACTCGGTCCTGTCCGAGGAAGAGCATGGCGCCAACGACTGTATGTTCGTGTGCGTGTCCCGCAGTTGCTCGAAACGGCTCGTGCTGGATTTGTAGCGCTGCGAAGTCCCGAACAGCGCCTCCGGGGGGAAGAACGCCCGAAAAGCGCCAGGGGCGGTTCTCGGGGGCGATCTTTCGTGGGCTCAGGAAGCGGCCGCGTCCGATGCCACGAGGTCGTGATCCCGGATGATGCCGTGCAGGAAGCTCCGGACCATCGCCTCGAACAGTTTCTTCTGGGTCAGTTCGTTCTTCGACAACGCCTCTGCGAGAAGCGGTTGTGAGTCGGCTGACACGTTGGGGAAGATCTCCGAGCGCGGACGCGGCGGCCGGGTCGCCTCCATGAGCACCGCGCCGATGGACAGCGTCTCCATGCCGTCGAGGATGCGGACGTGCAGGTCGACGGGCACGTCCGACGCGAGCAGGAACTTCGCGGTGTCCTCGTAGGTGGACGTGAACAGGTCGCGGGGCAGGTGCTGCAGCAGGACCGGTGCGGCGTTGCGGTGACGGAGGATCGACTGCCGGAAGTTCAGGGCGAGGTTCACGAAGTACTCGGGCCAGTCCGGTCCGGGTTTCATCCGGGGGCGCCGGACCGCGGTGCCGGCGATGTAGCGGGCGACCTCGGTGAGGATCTCGTTCTTGTCGTCGAAATGGTGGTAGAGCGACGGGGCACGCACCCCGAGATGCTTGGCGAGCTTGGGAAGACTGAAGGCGTCGAGCCCTTCGGTGTCGATGATCTCGATCGATGCCATCACAGCGGCATCACGACTGATCAACGGCTTGGACGGCCTTGCCATTGTTCACCTCTCAGCGCGTGCGTCAGCGGGCACACCTGACGTGCACCCGCATCTGACCTAACCACAGTAGTTTTCTCGGGACCGATCGTCCACGCGGTCGCGGCGAATGGTGTGCAATTCACTCCAGCCGGCGCTCGGCATAGGCCCGGAGGTTCTCCACCTGAGCGGGATCGAGCGACGGGCGGATCCGGTTCCTCGCCTCGGCGACGTCGTCGGCGGTCACCACGGCCGCGTTGATGTCGCGGCGCATCGCCGAGAGCGCGGCCTCGCGGAGCAACGCCGAGCAGTCGGCGGCGGAGTAGCCCTCCAGGTCGGCGGCGAGCTCGTCGAGGTCGATGTCGTCGAGCGGGACGTCGCGACCGCTGGTGCGCAGGATGTCCCCGCGGGCGGCGGCATCCGGTGGCGGCACGAAGACGAGTCGTTCGAGGCGTCCGGGTCGCAGGAGCGCCGGATCGATGAGGTCGGGCCGGTTGGTGGCGCCGAGCACCACCACGTCCTGCAATGGTTCGACGCCGTCGAGTTCGGTGAGCAGGGAGGCGACCACGCGGTCGGCGACGCCGGAGTCGGTGGACTGTCCGCGACGCGGTGCGAGGGCGTCGACCTCGTCGAGGAAGATCAGCGACGGTGCTGACTCGCGGGCGCGGGCGAACAGGTCGCGGACCGCCTTCTCCGACGAGCCGACCCACTTGTCCATCAGCTCGGCGCCCTTGACGGTGTGGACCGACAGCTGTCCGGACGCGGCGAGCGCACGGACGACAAAGGTCTTGCCACATCCGGGAGGACCGAAGAGCAGCACACCGCGGGGCGGGTCGACGCCGAGCCGGGCGAAGGTGTCGGGATGCTGCAGCGGCCACAGCACGGCCTCGGTCAGGGCCTGCTTGGTCTCGATCATGTCGCCGACGTCGGCCAGAGTGATCGAACCGAGTGCCACCTCGGGCGAATCCGACCGGGACACCGGCCGGATCACGTCGAGCGCGCCGACGAGATCCTCGGTGCGGAGGGCGGGTTCGGACTTTCCGGCGCTGGCCCGGGTTGCGGCGCGCAGCGCGGCCTCGCGGGTGAGCGCGGCGAGGTCGCCGGCGACGAAACCGGGGGTGCGGGCAGCAACCGAGTCGAGGTCGAGGTCGCCCTCGGTGGGCACGGTCGACAGGATCGCCGACAACAGGCGCGCGCGGGTCGCGGCGTCGGGCAGGCCGATGATCAGTTCGCGGTCACACAGCGACGGGTCGCGCAGGCGCGAGTCGAGGCGGACGGGTTCGGCGGTGGTCGCGACGAGCGCGATGCGGCCGTCGGAGATGCCCGAGCGCAGCTCGTCGAGGATGAGGGTGGCGACCGGCTCCGGCTCGGACGGCAGCAGGGCGTCGATGTCGGTGATGAGCAGGACCCCACCGGTCGCCCGGGCGCGGGCCACCGCGTCGGCGACCGTCCGGAGGCGGGTGTTGGGTTCGGTGGCGCCGGTCGTCGGGCCGTCGACGGTGACGAGGGTGCGCTTGGCGCAGACCGATCGGACCAGCGTCGCCTTGCCGCCACCGGCGGGCCCGGTCACCAGGACGCCGAGGCGCGGTGCGGCGCCCAGGGTGCGCAGGACGTCGGGTTCGTCGAGCGTGATCGCCAGCCACTCGGTGAGCTTGGTGATCTGCGAATCGACGCCGACCAGTTCCGACACCGGCCGGACCGGGACGTCGGGTTCCTCGACCGGCACCACCCCGATGGGCGTTGCGGTCGCCGTCGGTGACGGTGCGGTGACCGGCGCATCCGGCACGACGCCGAGCGCCCCCGGGATTCGCGGCGAGCCGGCGCGGTCCCCGAGTGGGGGCACCTCGCCGGCGGTCGTCGACCACAACACGGCGGTGTTGGTCTGGACGCTGACGGGCGAGCCCGGATCGGTGCCGGTGACGGTGAGCAGCTCGGTGGTCCAGGTGATGCCCACCGAGCGGGCGAGGGCGCGTGTCGCCTCGGTCGCGGCGAGTTCGGGGCCGAGGTCGCGGGGCAGCAGCGACACCGCATCGCCGACCGAGAGCACCTTGCCGAGCAGTGCGCGTCGAAGCGTGGACTCGGTGATCGACTGCGTGGCCAGCACCGAACCGTTCACGACGACGCGGCTCGCGCCGTGTACGTCGACCGGCGCGAGCACGACCGAGGCGTTCTCCTTGACCCCCGCGTTGGAGAGGAGGATCTCATCGAGCAGGGCGACCCCGGTCGGCGCCGACGAGTCGGTCGCCGCGACCACCGCCGCGGTCACGCGGGCGCCGGTGATCGACACGGCATCCCATTCGCGCAGCGACAACGCGGTGAGCACCTCGGGATGGACCCGGATGATGCCTCGGCGTGCCTCGGCGGCGGAGGTGTGGAGCCGCGCGGTCAGCGTCAGGGACACCTGTGAGCTCATTCGGTCTCGCTTTCGGTCTGATCTGACACCGTCTCGGAGGTCTGCGCGGCGACCGGAGCCCCGGTGGGCCGGTTGAGGCCCAACCTGCGCTGCGACTTCAGCACCGGGCGTCGGCGACGGCCACCCGGCGCGGCGGCCTTCGACGCCTTGCGCTGCGCACGTCGTTCGGAGGGCTTCTCGTTCCAGTACTCCGGTCGGGAGGCGACCCAGCGCCGTGACCGCCAGGCGAACGGGATGTGGATCGCGTAGGCGAGGATGCCGATCATCATCAGCACGTACGGGTAGGTCAGCAGGAGAGCGGCGCCGACCGCGACGAGGACCAGGAGCCCGGCGATCGCGCGCGACGGGATCGACGCGGTCTTGAGGGACGCGGTGGGGACGCGGCTGACCGCGAGGAAGGCCACCAGGACGAGCCAGCCGCCGACGGCGGGGAGTGAGGTCCACCAGCCGTCACCGAACTGCTGGGCCATGCCGATCGGCAGCAGGGCGCAGATCGCGGCCGCGGGCGCGGGGATGCCCACGAAGAAGTCCCGCGTGTATGCGGGTGCCTCGTCGTCGTCGAGCAGGGTGTTGAACCTTGCCAGGCGCAGCACGATCGCGCAGCAGTAGATGAGCGCGAGCGCCCAGCCGAGATCCTGGCCGTCGAGCAGGAAGAAGTAGACGATCATCGCCGGCACGACGCCGAAGTTGATGGCGTCGGCGAGGGAGTCGATCTCGGCACCGATCCGGCTCGTCGCACCCATGAGGCGGGCCACCCGCCCGTCGATCCCGTCGAGGAACGCCGCGGCCACCAGCAGACCCATGGCCGCGTCGATGTCGCCGGTCGTCGCCGAGCGCATCGCCGTCAGGCCGGCGCAGATCGCGAGGATCGTCAGGGACGACGGGATGATGAGGCGTCCGGCCTGCGCCTGCTTGCGGAGACGACGACGCTCGGGTTCCCGCGGCTTCGCTTGCGCGGGGCCGTGTGCCTGCGCCTGGCGTCGGGCCGACCGCGCGGTGGGGACGCGGGTCTTGGACGGGCGGGTCGGGCGGCGGAGTCCGGGGCCGCCGGCCCGGCGTCCGGCGGGAACGTCGGGTGTGTTCGCTGCTTGGGGGTTCACGGGCCGGATCAGAGGTCGAGGTGAGCGAGGGGGGTTTCGCCGCCGACGGCGCGCTGACCCACCGAGACGCGGGGCGTGGTGCCCTTGGGGAAGTAGACGTCGACCCGGGAACCGAAGCGGATCAGGCCGTAGGTGTCGCCGAGCCGCAGGGAGTCGCCGACCTTCGGTTCGCAGACGATACGGCGCGCGATCAGTCCCGCGATCTGTACGACGGCGAGGTCGGGTCCGGCGCTGCCGCCGGTGGCGGTTGTACGGATGGTCATGGTGGTGCGCTCGTTGTCACGGCTGGCCTCGGGCAGGTCCGCGGACAGGAACGCGCCCGGCGTGTGCGTGACCGCGGTGACCGTTCCCGCGATCGGCACACGCTGTACGTGCACGTCGAAGATCGACAGGAAGGTCGAGACGCGGGGGAGAGGATCGGTACCCAGACCGGCTTCGGCCGGTGGGACGGCTTCGTCGACGAGTGCGATCGTGCCGTCGGCGGGTGCGACGACGACGCCCGGCTCGGTCGGCGGGACACGACTCGGGTGCCGGAAGAACGCGGCACAGGCGCCCGCGGTCAGAGCCGCGGGCCGCGCGATCCAGCGGTGACGGCGTCCGAGGAACGCGACCGCCGCGGGGGCGGCGACGAACGGGATGCCGGCCGGATGGATCGGGGGGACGGTCTCACGGGCCAGGTCTAGGAAATGGGCGACACGACCGGTGTTGCCCTCGTCCGGACGCGGACGTCTGGCCACGATCTACCTCCTGTTGTGCCCGGTGCGGGCCGCTCGATGAATCTTGCGCACCACGGGTCGGGTACGACTCCGGTCCAGCTTAGAGCTCAGTGCAGGACGAGCACGTCGACTGCGGATCCGATGGCCAGACCGTCGACCTCGGTGGGCACGTCGATCAGTGCATCGGCTTCGGCGAGAAAGCGGAGGTGATGGGAGCCGGGCGGGCCGATCGGGTCGACGACGACGCCCGATCCGTCCTCGTCGGTCCGGAGGACTCCGCGGAGGAACTGCCGCTTGCCCTGCGGTGAGCGGATGTCGGCGCCCAGTCGTGCGGTCACCCGACGTCGCTGTGGCGGCAACCCCATCGCGGCACGGAGCGCCGGCCGGATGAAGACCTCGAAGGACACCAGGGCACTGACCGGGTTGCCCGGGAGTGTGATGATCGGCACGGTGGGCCCGGGCGTTCCGTCGGGCCGGTCGGATGCGGTGTGGTGACCGCATCCCTGCGGCATGCCGGGTTGCATCGCGACCTTCACGAACTCCACCGAACCGGTGGCCGACAGTGCGTCCTTCACGACCTCGAAGGCGCCTGCGCTGACACCCCCGGAGGTGATGATCAGGTCGGCCTCGCCGGCGACCTGATCGAGCCGTGCGAGGAAGTCGCCGGTGTTGTCCGGCACGAAGTGCACGTGCCGGCCGATCGCTCCGGCCTCGGTGGCGGCGGTGGTGAGCATCGCTCCGTTCGACTCGTAGATCTGGCCGTGCTGCAACGGTTTTCCGGGTTCGACGAGTTCCGAGCCGGTGGACAGGACTACGACGCGCAGCGGGCGGGCGACGGTGACCTCGGCGATCCCGAGGGCGGCGAGCAGCCCGACCTGTGGTGCTCCGATGACGGTGCCGGCGGGCAGTGCGCGCTCGCCCTGCCCGATGTCGGAACCCGCACGCCGGATGTGTTTTCCGGACTCGACCGGTGCCGTGAAGGTGACCGTCTCCGCGGCCGCGACCGGGCCGACCACGGCGTCGGTCAGTTCCACCGGGACGATGGCGTCGGCGCCGGCAGGCAACGGGGCACCGGTCATGATGCGGTGCGCGGTGCCGGGGGCCAGCGCGAGGGCGTCGGTGCGTCCGGCCGGGATGTCCGCGGCGACGGGCAGCGTCACCGGGGAGCCGGGGGAGGCGCCCGCGAGATCGTCGGCGAGGACGGCGAATCCGTCCATCGCCGAGTTGTCGAAACCGGGCAACGAGAGCGGCGCGTCGACGTCGTCGAACGTCGCCCTGCCCAGCGCCTCCGACACCGACAGCCGGACGGGAACGGGTGGGCCGAACAAGGCGGAGACGACGGCCTGATGCTCTGCGACGGTACGCATGCGCTCAGGATGCCAGGTGGGTCGACGCGTCCGGTCGGGGTACCCGGTTCGAGGGATGCCTGCACTGCGTGGCCGGGGACCGCAGACTACATTCGTGCCCATGGCATTGGGTCTGCTTCTCGACATCGACGGGGTGATGGTCACCTCGTGGAAGGCTCTGCCCGGCGCAGTGGAGGCCGTCTCCCGACTCGCCGACCGCAAGATCCCGCGGATGTTCCTCACCAACACCACCTCGCGCTCGCGCAACGAGATCGCAGAGTTGTTGAACGACTGCGGGTTCTTCGTCGATGCCGACGAGATCCTGACGGCCGCGAAGCTGACCGCCGAATACGTGGGATCGACCTACCCGGGTAAACGGGTGTGGGTTCTCAACCAGGGCCCGATAGCCGAGGACATGACGGGCGTCGAGCTGACCGACGACCCGGCGGACGCCGAGGTCGTGGTGCTGGGTGGGGCAGGTCCCGTGTTCACCCACGACGCGTTGTCGAAGGTCCTCGAGATGCTGCTCGACGGAGTGCCGGTGATCGCCATGCACCGGTCGATGACATGGTCGACGGCCGACGGTTTGTCGATCGACACCGGCGTCTACCTCGAAGGGCTCGAGAAGGCGTCGGGCAAGAAGATCAAGGCGATCGGCAAACCGTCGCCGCTCGGATTCCGTGCCGCCACCGACATGTTGGGACTCGAGCCCACCCAGGTGGTGATGGTCGGCGACGACATGCACAACGACGTCCTGGGTGCGCAGGCGTCGGCGCTGATCGGTGTGCTGGTGCGCACCGGCAAGTTCCGCGAGGAGGCGCTCGATGCGCTCGCCCGCGACGAGTTCGGGCCCTACCCGGACCACGTCATCGACTCGGTGGCCGACCTCCCCGAACTGATCGACAAGATCAGCGGAACCTGACGGGCGTCACCGGTTCTCAGACGCGGTCGAGCTGGCTCTCCGCGGCACGCTTGATCTTGCCGAGGGTCTCTGCCATGCCCAGCTTGAGTTCGGCCTCGAAGGAATCGGCACCACCGAACAGCTTGTCGACGAGCAGCGACGACACCTTGGTGGTGGAGCCGTTCACCTCGCGTCGCTCGGTCACGGTCACGCCCGAACCGTTCGGGGTGATGGCGTAGCTCCAGACGGTGTGGTTCTCGGCCACGCGGAAGGCGATCTCCTGGTTGGGCGTGAAGCGCACGACCTTGGAGGTGGTGGGCCACACCAGCGGGCCGCGGCGGTTGATGTTGATGGTCTTGGTCCCCAGGCCGACGGTGCCACCGCGGATGATCATCTTCTTGCACTGCGGGCTCCACTCGCCCATGCGCTGGAGATCGGAGATCACCGACCACACCTGCTCGGCGGATGCGTCGATGTCGATGGACTCTTCGATGAGTGATGCGGTCATGGTCGCCAACCCTATGGGCTTGTTGGCGCACCGTCAATAGACTGTTGGCGGACCGTCAATAAGACGGGGTCGCGCGACGGAAACCTGCTCAGACCAGCAGCGTCATGCCGATGACGGCGCCGATGCCGACGAAGACCGCGGCGGTGATCCAGCCGGCGGGGTGCTCGTCGTTCTCCAGCAGCAGCGTGCCGAGCTTGCCCGGGGTCAGCCAGTCGATGAGCACGAACGACCACATCATCACCGCGATCGTCAGGACCACATAGGCGACGGTGTAGAGCAGCGCACGCCACAGCTCGAGGAGTTCGGTGTCGATGACCGAGCAGACCAGCACGATTGCCAGCCCGATGACCATCGAGGTGGTGAGGATGACGGCGTTGCGGTTGTGGTCGATCCACACCAGCTGCCGCAGCCGGCCCGGGGTCACCAGGTCGAGCGCCACGAACCCGACGACGAGCAGGGCGATCCCGACGAGGCTGAACGACGCCCCAGCGGCCAGATTGTCACGCAGCAATTCCATCCGAGTCCCTCTCTCCTCACCGACGTTCGCAGATGAACACTATCGGTGGGCAGGGCAACGGGGTGGGAGGCGTAGCTCATTTCGATACGCCTCGTCGCGAGCTCCTCGGCTACTCAATGAGCGGGGGCATCTTGCTCCCTGAGGTGCGAGTGAAGCCCGCCCCGTGCTCCCTGAGGTGCGAGCGAAACCCACCCCGTGCTCCCTGAGGTGCGAGCGAAGCGAGCCACGAAGGGCTGGTGACGATTTCTCACCAGGCCTTCGTGGCTCGTCGCTATCGCTCCTCACACCTGAAGGCAGCGGAGGGTGCGCGGTTGGCTATGTCAGCCGACGCTGAGCATGTCGTACGACGCGAGGTTCTTCGACAGCTTGGCGACGTGGGCGTCCGCGTCGCCGAGGGTGTGGCTGATCGCGGTCAGGCGGCTGACGTAGTGCGCGATCGGGTACTCGGCGGTCATGCCGATACCGCCGTGCATCTGGATGGCCTCCTGGCCGATCAGGCGTGCCGAACGCACGGTCTGCAGCTTCACGCGCGAGGCGATGGCCGCGTCGGCGACGCCGTCGGCGAGGGCGGTCGTCGCGTACAGCACCATGCTGCGGGCGAGCTCGAGCTGGGCGTACATGTCCGCCGCCCGGTGGGTGAGCGACTGGAAGGTGGCCAGCGGGACCCCGAACTGCTTGCGCGACTTGAGGTATTCGACGGTCAGCTCGAGGCTGCGCTCCATGGCGCCGAGTGCCTCGGCGCACAGTGCGGTCTGGATGCCGATCTCCGCGTTGGCGATGAGCTCGGTTGCGTCGCCGCTGCCGAGGCGGGTGGCCTTGGCGTCGTTGAACGTGAACTCGGCGCCGCGTCGACGATCGTGGGTGCGGTACGCGGTGCGGGTGACGCCCTCGGCGTCGGCGTCGATGAGGAACAGGCCCACCTCGTCGCCCACGCGCGCCGAGACGATCAGCTTGTGTGCGGAATCGCCGTGTCCGACAAGGGTCTTGGTGCCGTTGAGCACGCCCTCGGCGGTGGCGGTGGTGGCCACCGCGGCCAGCGGCCAGCGGTCGCCGGGCTCGTTGTGGGCGAAGGCCATCAGCAGCTCACCGGAGGCGAGACCGCCGCGCAGCTCCGCGCGGGTCGCGTCGTCGGCGGCGTCGAGCAGCGAGCCGGGGACGAGCACCGAGTCCAGGTACGGCTCGGGTGCCAGGGCGCGGCCGAGTTCGGTCATCACGCTGGTGAACTCGACCGGTCCGGCGTCCATGCCGCCCTCGGACTCGGGGAAGGTCAGGCCGAGGATGCCGATCTCCGCGAGCGACTTCCACACCTTCTCGCTGTAGCCGAGATCGGTGTCGGTCACCTTGCGGAGGGTCTCCACGTCGTAGGTCTTGGTGAGGACCTCGCGCACGGTGTCGCGCAACATCCCCTGTTCTTCGGAAAGCTCGAAATCCATTGTCGTCCTTGGTCTGTGAAGTCGAAGTGAGGTCAGAGGGGCCGGCGGTCAGAGACCGAGGACCGCCTTGTCGATGATCTGGCGCTGGACCTCGGAGGAACCGCCGTAGATCGAGACCTTGCGGTAGTTGAGGTACTCGGGTGTGGCCAGCTGGGCCCACTCGGGTGCGTCGACCTGGGCGCTGCCGTTCGGCGCGTCGGCGGCGACCTCGGCGACCGGAAGCGAGTCCGGGCCGGCGATGTCGGAGAGGAGCTCCTTGGCGGCCTGCTGCAGCTGGCTGCCCTTCAGCTTCAGCAGCGACGAGGCGGGGTTCGGCTTGCCGTCGGCCGACGATGCGGCCACACGCAGCTGGGTGACCTCGAGGGCGAGCAGTTCGTTCTCGATCTCGGCGAGGCGCGCCGCGAACAGCGGGTCGTCGAGGAGGGTCCCGTCGGCGGTCTTGGTCTGTGCGGCGAGACGCTTCGCGCGGGCGAGGTTGGTCTTGGTGTAGCCGACGCGGGCGATGCCGCTGCGCTCGTTGCCCAGCAGGAACTTGGCCTGGGTCCAGCCGCTGTTCTCCTCGCCGACCATGTTCTCGGCGGGCACCTTGACGTCGTTGAAGAAGACCTCGTTGACCTCGTAGCTGCCGTCGATCAGCTGGATCGGGCGCAGTTCGATGCCCGGGGTGTCCATCGGGATGAGGAACATGCTGATGCCGGCCTGCTTCTTGACGTCCGGGTTGGTGCGGGCGAGCAGGAAGATCCAGTCGGCGTACTGGCCCAGGGTGGTCCAGGTCTTCTGGCCGTTGATGACGTAGTGGTCGCCGTCGCGGACCGCGCGGGTCTTGAGGGACGCGAGGTCGGAGCCGGCCTCGGGCTCGGAGAAGCCCTGGCACCACCAGATGTCGAGGTTGGCGGTCTTCGGCAGGAAGCGTTCCTTCATCTCCTGCGAGCCGAACTGGGCGATGACCGGGCCGATCATGCCGGCGTTGAACGGCAGCGGGTCGGGGACGAACGCCAGGCTCATCTCCTCGCGGTAGATGTGGAACTGGATCGGGGTCCAGTCCTTGCCGCCCCACTCGACCGGCCAGTTCGGGGTGTGCACGCCGTGCTCGTTGAGGATGCGCGCCGAGGTGATGATGTCGTCGGGGTAGTTGAGCTTCCCCTCTTCGTTCCGCTTGCGGAGGTCCTCGGGGACCTTCGCGAAGATGCTGCGCAGTTCCTCGCGGAACGCCTCTTCCTCCGGACTGAACTTCAGGTGCATGGGTTCTTCTCTACTCCTGTCGGGGGTTGCCGGGTGTTCGGCGACACCAATCACGGACCGTCTACCTGGGAGAACCCTGACAGACCGGTCGCTGACTAAGCGCTTGCTTAGTGATATCTTGCACTATGCCGCGCATCAGAGGCGGTGTCAATCGGTTGGAACCGGCGCGAGGTCGCCGAGTGAACGAGGGGGTGGACGTGGTCTCGTCAACGGAACCGACGACCCGTGCGCAACCGGTCGCGGCCCGACAGCGGTTGTTGCTCGCCGCGGTCGAGGCGTTCGCGGCGAAGGGCTTCAACGCCACGACGACCCGCGACATCGCCAACGGCGCGCAGATGAGTTCGGCCGCGGTCTACGTGCACTTCCGGTCCAAGGAGGAACTGCTCTTCGAGCTCTCCGACGCCGGACACCGACGCATCCTGGCCATGATCGACGAGGTCGACGATCCGACTGCCCCGCCCGGGGAGCGGCTCGAGACGGTCATCGGCGCCTTCACCGAGCACCATGCGCGCGAACACGTGCGCGGCCGCGTCGTGAACTACGAACTCGCCTCGCTGGCCCCCGAACACCTCGAGCCGGTCATGGAACTGCGCCGGGAGATCACCCGGCGAGTGCGCGCGATCGTCGACGCCGGGATCGAGAACGGCGACTTCGACGTGTCCGATTCCCAGGCCACCACCAACGCGATGCTGTCGATGGGCATCGACCTCGCGCGCTGGTACCGCGCCGAGAACTCACTCCCGCCCGAGAAGATGGGCGAGTTCTACGCGCAGCTGGCCACCCGGATGGTGGGGCTACGGGACCGGGACTGATCCCGGCGCCCGTTCAGGACTTGCCGACCGTAACCGGCTGCTTCGCGTCTTCCGTTGCGGGAGTTGCTGATTCGGTTCTGGCCGCGGCGCGCCGCATGACGACCGCCAGCCCCGCGCCGAACAGTGCGACGGCGAGGACATAACCGACGTATCCGATGACCGTCGCGCGGAGCCCGATGTGGGACACGACGATTCCCGCGATCACCGCCGGCACGCTGAACGCGAGGTAGCTCGCGACGAACACCGAGGAGTAGACCTGTCCGCGCTCTGCGGGCGGCGTCGCAGCGGTGATGTTGTCCATGGCACTGAGGAACGTCGCGGCCCATCCCGAGCCGGCCACGAGCGAGCCGAGGATATAGAGCGGCAGGACCTCGACCAGGACGCCGGACAACGAGATCAGGACGCCGATGGCGAGGGTCGGGTAACCGTAGGCCTGCTTGAACGTCGCCGGGCGTCCGGTGATGAACAGGGAAGTGATCGTCGCGCTGGCGAAGAAGGTGAAGAGGATGAGCCCGGCCTCACCGTGGTTGGTGACACCGAAGACCCGTGCGACGACCGAGGATCCGAGCGACAGATACAGCCCGCCGAGCGACCAGGTGGCCACCAGGGTGGGTACCGCGGCGAAGAACACCGGGCGGACCTCGCGGGGCACCCGAACCTGGGGGGCGAGAGTCGTGGCCAGGTGCCGGCGCGAGGTGAAGCCCACGCGCTCGCGGGTCTCCGGGACCACGAGGAGTGCGATCAGCAGCGCCGCGAACAGTCCGAGAATGACCTCGTAGACCAGGATTCGGGGCGCGGGTGCGTATTCGACGAGCAGTCCGGCGACACCGACACCGGTCGCGAGACCGAAGGCCGGGGCGGCGCCGATGATCGTCGAGCCGAGTCGGGCGGTGGGCTGGAGGTCGACGGTCGTCGCGGTGAGCGTGCCCATGGCTGCGCCGGTGGCGAGGCCCTGGAGCGCGCGTGCGGCGAGCAGCGTCCCCACGTCCTCGGCGACGACGAAGAGCACCATGCTGGCGATCAGCAGGACGAGCGCGACCGCGAGCACCGGGCGACGGCCGATGTGGTCGGACAGCGACCCCACCGTCAGCAGACTCATCAGCATCGTGACCACATAGACCGCGAAGACCAGGGTTAGGGTGAGCGAGGAGAAACCCCAGAGCTCCTGGTAGACGGGGTACAACGGCGACGGAGCTGCGGAGGCGAAGAGCACCATCACGTACGTGGCCGCGATCAGCCAGAACGCGCGGTGGGGATGTAGCGGCGCCATGTCGTCTCCTTAACGCAAATGCAATTGCATTTGGAACGACGATAGCCGCGGATTCCTTCCAAAAGCAATCAGATTTGCAATAATGGCTGCATGGCTATGGGAAGCGCAACGTCGCAGGCCGACTCCGCGGACGCGGCACCGCGCGCGAAGAGGCCCGGCGGTCGGAGCGCTCGTGTCCAGTCGGCGGTGTATGCCGCCGTCGGGCAACTCGTCGGTGCCGGCCAGCGCGACACGATGACGGTCCCCGAGGTCGCCGACCTCGCGGGCGTCAACCCGACCAGCATCTACCGCAGGTGGGGGTCGATCGACGCGCTCCTGGGCGAGGTGGCGGTCGCCGCACTGACGCAGGGTGAACCGCTGCCGGACACGGGTGTACTCCGCGACGACATCGCGGAGTGGGCCCGCGTGATCGCCGCCGACATCGGCCGGCCGAAGCGGCGGGCCTACCTGCGTGCGATGGTCGCGGCGCGCGACGACGTCGTCGAGGTGTGCCCGTGCTGGGAGATCCGCCGCGAGCAGGCCGAGGAGATGATCGCGCGGGCGCGCGAGCGCGGCGAGGCGACGCCGTCGGTGCGGCAGCTCCTCGACCATGTGATCGCACCCCTCTACCACCACGCGGTCTTCGGTCTCGCGGTCGACGACGCCTACGTCGCGGAGCTGGTCGACGATGTCGCCGCGATGCTGGGAGCGGCCCCGGGGTCCGCCGGAGGGCGATAGGGTCCGGGCATGAAGAAGGTTCACGCGTTCACAGACGACGCACTCGGTGATCTCGACGCCGTCGGCATCGCCGACGCCATCGCCGCCCGGGAGATCTCGGCCGCCGAGGCTGTCGAAGCGGCTCTCGCCCGGATCGACGCAGTCAATCCCCAGCTGAACGCGGTCGCCTTCGACGACCGCGAGCGAGCCCGCAAGCGCGCCGTCGACAACGACTTCCCGTCCGGATCGTTCGTCGGCGTGCCGTCGATCATCAAGAACAACACCGACTTCGCGGGCCTGCCCACCTGCCACGGGTCGGCTGCGGTCGCGCCGAACCCGGCCTCGGCGAACGAGGCCTTCACCAACCAGTTCCTGGCGACCGGCGTGAACCTCGTCGGGGCGTCGAACATGCCGGCTTTCGGGCTGACCGCGACGACCGAATACGTCGACCGGGAGCCGACCCGCAATCCGTGGGACACCGACTACTCCGCCGGCGGCTCTTCCGGTGGTTCGGCTGCACTCGTGGCGGCGGGCGCGCTGCCGATCGCGCACGCCAACGACGGTGGCGGATCGATCCGGATCCCCGCTGCCGCATGCGGTCTCGTCGGACTCAAGCCGAGTCGGGGTCGGACCGCGCCGGCGAAGCAGACCAAGGATGCCCCGATCGACCTGGTGTGCAACGGGATCGTGAGCCGGTCGGTTCGCGATACCGCTCGCTTCCTCGACGACTCGCAGGGTTTCCGTCCCGGCCCCGGTCTGCCGCCGGTAGGTCTGGTGGAGGGGCCGGGAGAGAAGCGGCTGCGGATCGCGCTGATCACCGAACCGATCACCGGCCAGCTGCTCGACCGCGACACCCAGCGGTGCGTCACCGAGGTCGCCGAGCTCGTCGAGTCCCTCGGCCACCGGACGGAGATGGTGCCCCTGCCGGTCGACCGCGCCTACATCCGGCAGTTCATCGACTACTGGTCGCTGCTCGCGTTCGCGCTGGACCGAACCGGTAAGCGGCTGCACGACAAGGGTTTCGACCGTACGCAACTCGACCCGTTGACCCGCGGTCTGTCGCGCAACGCCCTGCGGCACTTCTATCGGATGCCGTCGTCGATCCGCGGTCTCCGTCGCTCCACCGCCGCGTTCCGGTCGCTGCACGAGCAATTCGACGTGATCCTGTCGCCGACGCTCGCGCACCTGCCACCGGAGATCGGTTACCTCGACCCGGGTATCGACTTCGGCGAGGCGATGGACCGTCTGACGCGCTATGTCGCGTTCACGCCCGCGAACAACACGTCGGGTACCCCGGCGATCAGTCTGCCGCTGGGACAGTCGAAGTCGGGACTGCCCGTCGGAATCCAGTTCTCCGCCGACCTCGGTGACGAGCGGACCCTGCTGGAGCTCGCTTTCGAACTCGAGGCGGCCCGCCCGTTCGCGCGGATTCAGGACGCCTGAGCGACGCGAGCTGAGTTCTGGGCTGGGCCCCCGCAAACCCACCACAAATGGCCAGGTCCACCACCTCGGAAGGTGGTGGACCCGGCCATAAGGGGTGGGTTTGCTGCGAAGGCTAGTGCTGCACTGCCTTCTCCGCACCGATGCCGGTGAGGGAGCGAACCTCCATCTCCGCGTTGCGTTCCGGGGTCCCGGCGTCGCTCGGCGAGGTCAGGGTGCCGATGATGCCGAGGACGAAGGCCAGCGGGATCGAGACGATGCCCGGGTTGGCCAGCGGGAACCAGGCGAAGTCGGCACCGGGGATCATCGCGGTCGACGAGCCGGAGACGGCCGGGGAGAAGACGATCAGCAGGATAGTGGAGATCAGGCCGCCGTACATGCTCCACAGGGCGCCGCGGGTGTTGAAGCGCTTCCAGTAGAGCGAATACACGATCGTCGGCAGGTTCGCGGCCGCCGCGATGGCGAAGGCCAGGGCCACCAGGAAGGCGATGTTCTGACCGTTGGCCAGGATGCCGAGCACGATACCGAGGACACCGAGCACGACGACGGTGTACCGCGAGACGCGGACCTGGTCGTCCTCACTCACCTTGTTGCGCTTGATGACCGACGCGTAGATGTCGTGGGCGAACGATGCCGACGCGGTGATCGCGAGGCCGGCGACGACGGCGAGGATCGTGGCGAACGCGACCGCGGAGATGATGCCGAGGAGCACCACACCGCCGAGTTCGAAGGCCAGCAGCGGTGCCGCGGCGTTCTGTCCGCCGGCGGCGGCGAGGATCTTGTCCGGTCCGACCAGTGCGGCCGCGCCGTAACCCAGGATCAGGGTGAACAGGTAGAAGGCGCCGATGAGTGCGATCGCCCAGACCACCGACTTACGAGCCTCTTTCGCGGTCGGCACGGTGTAGAAGCGCATCAGCACGTGCGGCAGGCCCGCGGTGCCGAGGACCAGGGCGATGGCCAGCGAGAGGAAGTTGATCTTGGACTCGAGCGAGCCGCCGTACTGGGCGCCGGGTGCGAGAACGTCACGCGAGGCGACAGTTTCGCTGCCGGAGCTGCTGATGGCGTCCTGTGCGGCGCCGAGGATCGACGACAGGTTCATGCCGAACTTGGCGAGGACGATGAAGGTCATGATCGCCGCGCCGCTGATGAGCAGCACCGCCTTGATGATCTGCACCCAGGTGGTGCCCTTCATGCCGCCGATGAGCACGTA
This sequence comes from Gordonia sp. GN26, assembly GCF_054823965.1. Lineage (NCBI taxonomy): Bacteria > Bacillati > Actinomycetota > Actinomycetes > Mycobacteriales > Gordoniaceae > Gordonia > Gordonia sp. GN26. The sequence goes on from NZ_JSYC01000016.1 coordinate 26,021, forward strand.
GACGATCATCAGCGCGCCGACGACGGCGATCACGATCGACTGGCCGAGACGACCCTCGATGTCGAGCAGGAGGGCGACGAGGCCACCGGCACCGGCCATCTGGGCCAGCAGGTAGAACAGCGAGACGGCGAGGGTCGAGATGGCCGCCGCGAGACGGACCGGGCGCTGCTTGAGGCGGAAACTGAGGACATCGGCCATCGTGAACTTGCCGGTGTTGCGAAGCAGTTCGGCGACGAGCAGCAGCGCGACGAGCCACGCGACGAGGAAGCCGATGGAGTAGAGGAAGCCGTCGTAGCCGTAGACGGCGATGGCACCGGCGATGCCGAGGAAGCTGGCCGCCGACAGGTAGTCACCGGCGATGGCGATGCCGTTCTGCGGGCCGGAGAAGCCACGGCCGCCGGTGAAGAAGTCTGCGGCCGAGTTGTTGTTCTTGCTGGCCCGGATGACGATGTACATCGTGATCGCCACGAATGCGGCGAAGATCGCGATGTTGGCGACCGGGCTGCCGACGGTGGCGGCGAGCGTGGTGGTGTGGACGGAGGTGTTCACAGCGACCGGCCGCCTTCCATCTCGTTGCGGATGGCCTCGGCACGCGGGTCGAGCTCGCGGTTCGCGAAGCGTACGTACAGGCCGGTGATGACGAAAGTGGTCACGAACTGCAGCAGTCCGAGGATCAGGCCGAGGTTGATGTTGCCCCACACCTGGATCGCCATGAAGTCATGCGCGAAGGCGCCGAGCAGCACGTAGACCGCGTACCAGATCAGGAAGAACGCGGTCATCGGGAAGATGAACTTGCGCAGGCGCGCCTTGAGCTCCTGGAACTGCGGGCTGTTCTGCATCTCGATGAACTGCTCGCCCGACGGCGCATGCGGTGGTGCCGCTGCTGGTTGGTCGATGTTCGACACGCTGTCCTCCAAGTCGATGGGGCCACGGCGGTGGAGACCGCTGTGATGGCACTTCGGGGAACAGCCTGGATGAGGCGCAGATCACACCGCAATCGGTGTCGTGGGTCACACGCTGAAGGCTGTCGACTGTGCGACGGGCGGTCGATCAGATCCGACGAACGGCGAACGGTCAGGCGCCGGGAAGGCGGTCGACGCCCATCCCGACACGTTCGGGGACGTGCATCCGCGCGAACGTGCGGGCGAGATCGCCGGGCAGTCGTCGTCGGGTCGCGAGGCTGACCAGCACCATCGTGCCGAAGGCGAGCGGCACGGTGACCGCGCCCGGATAACCGACCAGTGCGGCCGGCCAGCCGCCCAGCACGTCGTCGTCGATCACCCCGGCGATCGCGAGGGAGGTGGCCGAACCCGACGACACCCCGCCGACGATCAGCCCGGCGATCGCACCGGTGGATGTCAGCCCCCGCCACCAGATGCCGAGGACGAGCAGAGGACACAGCGTCGACGCGGCGACGGCGAACACCAGCCCGACGGTCCGGGACAGTTCCAGTGAACCCGCCGCCAGCGAGAGCGCGATGGGGATGGCCCCGCCGATGACCGCGGCGATACGGAAGTCGCGGACGCGTCCGCGGAAGACATCGGTCGCCAGCGCCCCCGCCACGGACACCAGGAGACCCGACGACGTGGCCAGGAACGCTGCGATCGCGCCGGCCGCCACCAGCGCGGCCAGGATCTGCCCGGCCAGGCCTCCGATGGCGGCGCTCGGCAGCAGGAGGACCGCGGCGTCGGATGTACCGGTGATCAGCAGCTCGGGCACGTAGAGACGCGCGAACACCCCGAGGAGGACGGGGAACAGGTAGAACAGCGACAGCAGTGCGATCGCGGCGAGCGCCGTTCGACGCGCCGTGCGGCCGTCCGGATTGGTGTAGAAGCGCACGAGGACGTGAGGCAGACCCATCACGCCGAGGAACGTCGCGAGGATCAGGGAGAGCACCCCGAACAGCGGATGGCGCCCGCCGAGACCGCCCCCGGGCGCCACCCAGTCCGACCCGTGGACCGGGGCTCCCGCCACGACCGGGGTGGCCGCGCCGGCGTCGAGGAAGATGACGGAGTCGGCGGAGATGACATGACCACCGGGGGACGGGATCGGGGCGTCGACCACCGGCGAACCGTCGAGCGTGCCGGTGACACGTACTCCCTTGGTCTCGGCGACGGTCACCGAGACGTCGGTGGTGACGTCGACGGTGGTGGCGGTCGTGACCCGCGGCGGTGCGGGTTCGCCGACCCGCGCCGGATCGTTCGCGAACACCCCGATCAGCACGAGGGTGGGGATCGCGATGGCGGTCAGCTTGAGCCAGTACTGGAATGCCTGTACGAAGGTGATCGACCGCATCCCGCCGCCGACGACGTTGACGATCACGATCAGCCCGACGCCGACCACGCCCGTCCAGACGGGTGCGCCGAGCAGGATGTTGAGCGTGAGTCCCGCGCCCTGGAACTGGGGGATGAGGTACAGCACGCAGACCACGACCACGACCACCATCGCGGTCTTTCGCACGACCGTCGAGGAGAGCCGGAACTCGGCGAAGTCGGGCACGGTGTAGGCGCCCGAACGACGCAGTGGTGCAGCGACGAACAGCAGTAGGCCGAGATACCCGGCGGTGAACCCGACCGGGTACCAGAGCGCGTCGGCGCCGTACTTCGCGACGAGCCCGGCGACACCGAGGAACGACGCCGCCGACAGGTACTCACCCGACACCGCAGCGGCGTTCCATCGCGACCCGACGGCGCGTGAGGCCACCAGGAAATCCGACGTCGTGCGGGAGAACCGGCCGCCCCAGGCCCCGACCACGATGGTGGCGACGGCCGCGGTGAACAACCCCACGGCGGTCAGCACGTCGACGCCGCTCACGTCCCACCCGGATCGCCGGCGTCGTCGTCGACGAGACTCATGAAGTCACGTTCGGCGTGTTCGGCCAGCCGTACGTACAACAGCCCGGTCAGGTACAGCACCGGATAGGCGAGGAGTCCGAGGACGAGCCAGGTGATCCGGATGCCGAAGACGGTCGTCTCGGCCACGTTCGGGAGCAGCACGGCGAGCAGCGGGATCGCCACCACGACGACGAGCAGGCTTCCGCCGAGACGCAACGCCAACCCGAGTTGTGCGCGCATCAGGCCGCGCACCAGCGCGTCGCCGACCTCGGTCTGTTCCTGGACCTCCACCCGGGTGCGCACCATCCGGGCGCCACGCCGAGAGGCGAGAACGACGCGCTCGCGTTGCGGATTCTCAGACATCGCCGCGACCGGCGGGGGAACGGTACTGGCGCAACGGGTCCCGGATGAGCCGGTCCTTCAGGTCGCGGACCTGACGACGGCTGACGGGCAGCTCCACCGCTTCCGACGCCCCGTTCGCGCGCACGCTGACGACGGTCCCGCCCCCGGTGGTCCGCAGGCCGGTGACCATCGGCAGGGCCACCAGATAGGACCGGTGAACCCGGGCGAATCCCTTGTCCTGCCAGCGTGACTCGAGGGTCGACAGCGGAATGCGGACCAGGTGGGCGCCGGAATCGGCATGGAGTCGGGCGTAGTCGCCGACGGCCTCGACCCACGAGATCGAATCACGCCGGACGAGCGAGGTCACCCCGCTCATCTCGACCGGGATCACCTCGTCGGAGGTGGCTCGCGGCTCACCCGGAGGCGTCGGGGCCGGAGTGCCCTCGGCGGGCTTGGCGCGGGCGTCGAGGCTCGCGCGGACCCGTCCGAGCGCCTGGGCGAGTCGTTCCTCGCGGAGCGGTTTCAACAGATAGTCGACGGCGCCGACCTCGAAGGCGTCGACCGCCTTGTCCTCGTGTGCGGTGACGAAGACGATCGCGGGAGGCTCCGCGTACTTGGCGAGGACGCCGGCGAGCTCGAGACCGGACAGGCCCGGCATGTTGATGTCGAGGAAGATCGCGTCGACCCGGCGGGAGTTGAGCTCGCGAAGAGCGCCGGTCGCATCCGTCGCGGCGGCAACCTCGGCGACACCGTCCTGCCGGTCCAGGAGGTAGCGGAGTTCGTCGAGAGCAGGGGGTTCGTCGTCGACGGCGAGCACCACCAGCCCGGACATCCATCTCCTCCCGACTGCTGCGCTGACGCGCGACTCCTCCCGACCGCTGCGCTGACGCGCGACGACGGACACGAGGATCGTACCGCGTGGGCCGCATCACAGATCGCAACCGGCCGCCGCGATTGACAGCCGATTCTCAGATTCGGCGAAAAGTCCGGTCACATGGGTACGCCGTTGAGCGGGCTCGATACTCTGTGCACGGCCATCCCGACGTCAGACGGACTCACCGAGGAAGTCGCTGCACAGCGTCGCCTCGATGCGTTGGACGCAAGATAGGAAGAAAGTCACTGTGTTCTCCCGGTTCAAACCCAAGAACGATCTCTTCTACGGGTTGTTCACGTCCTCGGCCCAGTGCCTGGCCGAGGGGACCAAGACCCTCACCGGCCTGCTGGAGCCCGAACCGGACTTCGAGGAGATCGCGCGTCGGATGGTCGACCTCGAACACGACTGCGACCGCATCACCCACGAGATGTTCCGCACGGTCAACTCGAGCTTCATCACGCCGTTCGACCGCTCCGACATCTATGTCCTCGGTTCGAGCCTGGACGACGTCATGGACCACATCGAGGCCGCGACCCACCTCATGGCCCTCTACGGCGTCACCGAACTCCCGCAGCACCTGCGCGAGATGGTCGAGATCCTCGACACCTCGGCGAGCGTGACCGCTGACGCGATGCCGCGGCTGGCCGGCATGAAGGACCTCGAGCGGTACTGGATCGAGATCAACGCCCTCGAAAACCGCGCCGACCACACCTACCGGACCTTCCTGGCCTACCTGTTCGACGGCCACCTCGACGCGCTGAGCGTGATGAAACTGAAGGACGTCGCCGACGAGCTCGAGGATGCGGCCGATTCCTTCGAGAAGGTCGCCAACATCGTCGAGACCATCGTCCTCAAGGAGTCGTGACACACCCGTGTTCGCACTTCTCGTGGTGATCGGTCTAGCCATGGCCTTCACGTTCACCAACGGTTTCCACGACTCTGCCAACGCGATCGCGACCTCCGTGTCAACCCGCGCCCTCACGCTCCGCGCGGCGCTGGCGATGGCCGCCGTCGGCAACCTGGTCGGCTCCTTCTTCGGTGCCAAGGTGGCCAGCACGGTCGGCTCGGGCATCATCGACCTCAAGGAGGGGCCGGACGCGCTGATGCTCGTCGGATGCGCCCTGATCGGCGCCATCGCCTGGAATCTCATCACCTGGTGGTTCGGCCTGCCGTCGTCCTCCTCCCATGCGTTGATCGGTGGCATGGTGGGCGCGGCCCTGGTCGCCGGGGTCACCGTGCTCTGGGACGGTGTCGTCGAGAAGATCCTGCTGCCGATGGTGCTCTCCCCGGTCGCCGGCTTCCTGCTGGGCGCGGCGGCGATGCTCGCGATCATGTGGCTCTTCCGCAACGCGTCGCCGGCGATCACCGGCCGACGGTTCCGGCACGCACAGACCGTGTCGGCCGCGATGATGGCCTTCGGCCACGGCATGCAGGACGCGGCCAAGACGATGGGCATCGTGGTGCTCGCGCTCGTCGTCGCCGGCTACCAGGACGACTACTCGATCCCGCTGTGGTGCTTCCTGCTCACCGCGATCGTCCTCGCTCTCGGCACCGCCACCGGCGGCATGCGCATCATGCGCACACTCGGCCGCAAGATCATCGAACTCGACCCGCCGCAGGGCTTCGCCGCCGAGGCCACCGCGGCGTCGGTTCTCTACGTCGCCTCGGCCGGTATGGGCGCGCCCATCTCGACGACCCACGTGATCTCCTCGGCCATCATGGGCGTCGGCTCGACCAAGCGCACGAGTGCGGTGCGTTGGGGCATGGCCGGCAACATGGCCGCCGCCTGGGTGACCACCTTTCCGGCGGCCGCCGTCTTCGCCGCGGTGACGTTCCTGGCCGCCAGGGCGGTCTTCTGACCGGCTAAGCCCGGATACCCGCCCGGAACTTCGGCACGCGCATGCCCACCCTGGTCCCGGCGCCCACCGCCGTCTCGACCACCAGTCCGTAGTCGTTGCCGAACGCGGCGCGGAGACGATGGTCGACGTTGGTGAGCCCGACGTGCGCACCCTCGCTGTGGTCGAGGGCGTCGAGTGCGCCGCTGCGCAGGAGTTCGGGATCCATGCCGACGCCGTCGTCCTCGACGGTGATGACGCAGTCGGTGCCCTCGTCGGCCGCGGTGATGGTGATGGTGCCGCCGCCCTTCGACGCGAGCCCGTGACGGACCGCGTTCTCCACGAGCGGTTGCAGTGCGAGGAACGGTACGACGACGTTCAGGACCTCCGGCGCGACGTGCAGCTTCACGTCCAGGGAGTTGCCGAAGCGGGCCCGTTCGAGGGTGAGGTAGCGGTCGATGTTGCGCAGCTCGTCGGCCAGCACGGTGTACTCGCCGCTCGCGCGGAACGAGTAGCGCGTGAAATCGGCGAAGTCGAGGACGAGTTCGCGGGCACGGTCGGGGTCGGTGCGGACGAACGAGGCGATCGTGTTGAGGGCGTTGTAGATGAAGTGCGGGCTGATCTGCGCGCGGAGCGCGAGCACCTCCGCCCGGTCCAGGCGGGCGCGGGAGGCGTCGAGTTCGGCCAACTCGATCTGGCTCGACACATAGCGGGCGACCTCGGCGACGGCGCCGAGCATGCCCGGGCCCGGACGACGGGTCGTGGCGACGACGAGAACGCCGACATCGATGTCGCTGGCGACGAGGGGCTGCGCGATGAGGGCCCGGACCGGCGACTCCGCGCCGCACGGGTCGGACACCAGAACCCGGCGCTGATCACCGGTCGCCGACGCCGCTGCCTTAGCGGCCTCCCGCAGCATGTCGGGGTCCCAGATCTCGTCGTCGTCCGGGTCGTGGGCGAGTCGCCGAGGCTCGTCGTCGAAGAGTGCGACGGCCTCGGCCGAGGTCAGCGTGCGCAGATGGGGGAGGGCTTCGGCCGCCGACTCCTCGGAGAGTCCGGTGCGTAGCGATCGCGCCGCCAGAGACGCGGTGTGCAGCGCCATGTGCACGGCGCGTTCGGTCGGTGTGGTGACCTGACGCCGCGTCCGGACCAGCGCGACGAGGCCGAGCACCATGATCAGCAGCAGGATCGACCCGACGATGGCCACTTCGCTCGACATGGTGTCACCCTAGTTGACATCGCAGGTCAGAGACGGCGCGTTCGGCCGCCGTGCATCGGTGTGACCGGTGTCGCGAATCGTGTTGGGGCGCGCGACGATACGCGACTCCTGCGTCGGGACCCGTTCAGTAGATGGCCCACTCGCCCTGCGCGTACCGCAGGATGCGCGGGTCCATCAGGGTCGACGGGGGAAGGTCGAGTGGTTGCCGGTCGAGCGGGAAAACGGTCGCCGCGGTGAGCTGTTCCGCACTCAGGAACCGCAGCGGCCCGGGGGCGTCGACGGTCGGGCTGATCGGCCCGTCGGCACCCGCGAGGTGGAAACCCCAGTCGCCGAATGCCGGGACGTCGACGTGGTACGGCGTGGCCGGGAGCCCGGCCTCCCTCATGGTGGAGGCGATGCACCAGAACGACTTCGGCGCGAAGTACGGCGAACCTGCCTGCACGACGGCGCGACCGTGCGCTGCGAGGCGTGCGCGCACGAGTGCGTAGAACTCGGTGGAGTACAACTTGGCGGTGGCGGAGTCGTCGGGATCGGGCATGTCGACGATGATCACGTCGAAACGGCGGTTCGTCTGCCGCAACCAGCTGAAGGCGTCGGCGGTCACCACCTCGGCCCGACTATCGGTCATCGACCCCCGGTTGAGCGAGGTCAGGCGGGAGTCGGTGCGTGCCAGCCGGATCATCTCCGGGTCGAGTTCGACGAGCGTCACGTCCTGCGCATCCGGGTAGCGGAGCACCTCACGCAGCGCCAGACCGTCGCCGCCACCGAGCACGAGCACCGAGGACCGGTCACCCGACATCGCCGGATGGACGAGTGCCTCGTGATACCGGTGCTCGTCGATCGAGGAGAACTGGAGGTCGCCGTTCAGGAAGAGGCGGATGTCCGGGCCTGCGCCGGTGGACCTCTCGGTGATCACGATGTCCTGGTAGGCGCTGCGGGCGGCGGCCACGATCGGGTCGCGGTAGAGGGCCTGCCGGGCGGTCACCTCGAACCGGGCGGACAGCATCAGGCCGGCCACGAGAGCCGCGACCACCGCCAGCGCCCCGGCGGACAGCAGGGCGAGTTGGCCGCGGCCCAACGACTTCCGGAAGATGACGAACACCAGGAAGCAACCCGCGGCCGCGTTGACGAGTCCGACCACGAGCGCCCCGCGCAGCTGACCGAACAACGGCAGCAACAGGAAAGGGAAGCAGAGACCGCCGATCAGCGCGCCGATGTAGTCGACGGCGAACATGTCCGCGACCGCCGCGCCCGGCTCCTGGCGTCGAATCCGTTGCAGCAGCACCATCAACAACGGGATCTCGGCCCCGATCAGGACGCCGAGGACGAAGGCCACCACGATGAGCGCCGGCGTGTACAGCTCCAGGTAGGCGAAGGCGGCGTAGAGGGCCATCACCGACAGTCCGCCGAGGAGGGCGAGCAGCAACTCGATGACCGCGAATGCGGCCACCGAGTGCGGTTGGAGCGGTTTCGCGGCCAGGGATCCGACACCCATCGCGAACACCATCACCGCGAGGACGATCGACGCCTGCGTCGCGGTGTTGCCGATCAGGAAGGAACCCAGCGACACCAGCGCCAACTCGTACACGAGACCGCAGGCGGCGCAGACGAACACCACGGCCAACAGGGCGGACCGCGCGAAACGTGGTCGCGCGGACAGCGGTTCGGTCGAGGTGTCGGTGAGCGTCACGGAAAGTCAGCTCTCACAGGAGCGCGTGCTCACAGGATGGAGGCGGCGATGATGACCGCGACCCCGATGTGGGCGATGCCCTGCACCCATACCGCCGGGTGGCTTTCCGGGTGGACGAGGATCTCGCCGAGCTTGCCGGGGGTCAGAGCGTCGATGACCAGGAAGGTCACGCCCATCACGATCAGGCCGATCGCGGAGTAGACCACCGTGTAGGTGAGGCCCTCGAGCAGGCGACCCTCGCTGGCGACGATTGCGGCGGTCACGATGATCGCCACCGCCAAGAGGTTGGATCCCACCAGGATTCCGGCGTTGCGGTTGCGTTCGGCCCAGAGCTGGTGACGCAACTTGCCCGGGGTCAGCAGGTCGACGATCGCGAACGACACGATCATCACGATCACCCCGACACCCGCGTAGGCACCTGCGGCGTAGGCGTTCTCGGTCATGTCAGCGAGCATGGTCATCTCCGTGGGTTCGGGCCGTGGTTTCGGTCTGGGGGATCGGTCGCGAGAACTGGGGTCCGGGCGTCACTTGCCGCCACCTCCACTGCCGCCACCGCGATTGCTGCTGCCGCTGCCGGAATAACCCGGCGTCGGAACCCAGAAGGCGCCGACGTAGTTGTGGTACCGGTTGTAACCCGACCGGTAGTCACGGCTCAGCATCACGCGGGTCTGGTTGGCGGCGTAGGGGAACAGGGCGACCATGTAGTCGCGGTACTGGAGGAACTGGGTGCCCGCGACATTGCCCGTCCCCGATGCGCCGGCGCGCTGATCGGTGGGGCGTTCGGCGTCACGGATGTCCTCGGCGACCTCGGTGGGGGTGCCCTCGGCGACGTAGGCGTCCACGTCCCCCTCGTCCAGGGTGGTATTGCGTTCGTAGTTCTGGGAGATGAAGTCGCGCGCCGACCCGCCCAGCCCGCCACGCAGGGCACGGGCGCCGCACGCGCCGAGCAGCGCGAAGATCGTGATCACCACGATGACGCCGATGATGATGTTGCGGATGCGGTTGATCCGGCGGCGCGGGTCGGGCTGCGGTTGCCCGGGCGGGGGCGGATATGTCATGCGCGCATCGCTCCGCGGTGGATCACGCTGGTCGTGATGACCACGTCACCGGCCTGCGGATAGGTGTGCCAGGTGTGCCACGAGATCTGTTCGGCCGTCGATTCGGAGACGATCGCGGTCACCGCGTGGGGGTCGCCGGGGAACACACCCATCACGCTCGGGTTCCCCGAAGCCATCTGTTCGGAGACGCGGACTCCGAGTTGTTCGACGAGCGCGGCCATCTGATCGTCAGTGGCCCGCTCGATGCGGGAGCTGAAGAGATAACCGCTCTGCTGGAAGGTCTCCGGCAGCGCCGAGCTCACGTCGGGCAGGCATGCGACGGTCTCGCAGATGCGCCGGGCGCCGTCGTCGACGACGACCTGATGGCTCGCGCCCAGTAGGCGGACCGACACCGTGATGCCGTCGATCTCCCCGTCCTCCCGGGCGAGCGGCTCCTGCAGCGGGGCGTCGAGCGAGAAACCGAGCTGGTCGGCGCTCGTGTCCGCGTATGCGACGGGAAGGTGGGCGACAGTTGCGCCGGGCTGTTCTGACATGTGTCTCGCAGTCCTTCGCCGCTCAGATGTTCTGGTCGGAGGGGTTGCTGGGGAAGATGCGGTAGTCGGCGCGGGTGAGGAGTTCGCCGCGCGCACATTCCCAACCGCTGCCGTAGTCCTCGAACGACAACCGCTCGTTGCCGGCCTGATAGTCGTGGTAGGCCATCCGGCCCGACGCTGCGACGCCGGTGGTGCCCGCCGAGGTGAACCGGGCGGTGCCGGCCTCCTCGGAGTGGTAGCGGCGGCCGTCGACCTCGACCGTGCCGGGTCCGGGCTCGACGACGACGCCGGACAGTTCATGCCACAGCACGACCTCGAGGTCGGGATCGTCTTCGACCGAGATCCAGGCCTTGCTGCCGAGTCCCGTGTCGAGGAAGTTCTCTGTCCAGGTGTATCCGTCCTGGGTCAGCCGCACGGTGCCGCGGACCGCATAGGTCTCGCCGCGCAGCTCGACGAGGTCGCCCGGCTTGAGTTGGCGTGGGTCGCCGTAGACGGAGTCGTCGTCGGCAGAGGAGAACGGGTCCCCGGGCCGGTACGTGCGGTTGCGGAGGGCGTCCGCCTCGGCTTGGCGGGCCTTGCGGTTGCCCAGGTAGTTGAAGATGGCGACCACCGCGATGATCGCGAGCAGGGCCACGACGATGATCAGCAGGAACTCCACCTCGCCGACACTATCCGGAGACCGGGGTCCCGTCAGCTCGGTTCGGCGAGCCGAATGACGCCCGCTACCAGTCCGCCCGGGCGTCGACGTCGCGCAGCAGTTCGATCACCGGTGCGAACTGCTCGAGCACTGGTTCGAGGACCGTGATGTAACTGATCCCGGTGCGCTCGCGCATCGTGACGAGCTGGTCGGCGATGTCGGCGGCGGAGCCGATGAGGATCGAGGGCAGGTCGAGGAACTCCTGCGGACTCATCGACAACTGCCACTTCTCGATGTTCTCCTCGGCGATGCGTGTCGCCTCGTCGGTCACCACGACGATCTGCATCAGCAGATTCCATTCGATGTCGTCTACCCGGTCGCCGGCCGCGGACCGGGCGAATGCGACGCGTTCGGCGAAATCGTCTGCGGAGAGCGGCTCGAGGTCGCCGTCGCGACCGGTGCGCGCCGCGGTGAACCCGACGATGTCGGCGTGCTCGGCGGCCATCCGGAGCACGCGGTCGCCGTTCCCGCCGAGGAGCAGTGGCACGCGCTCCTGCACGGGGCGCGGCGTGTGTTCGGGGTCGTTCAGCAGGGACGCCACCCGGGTGACCGTGTCACCCAGGTGATCGACCCGGCGGCCCGCCGGCCGGAATTCGATTCCGGCCGACTCGAACTCCTCTTTGACGTAGCCGGTGCCCAGTCCGAGCTCGACGCGACCGTCGGAGAGCTGGTCGACGGTCGCCACATCGCGGGCGAGCAGCGCCGGGTTGGTGAACGCCGCGTTGAGGACGAACGGGCCCACGCGGAGTCGTTCGGTCGCGGCGGCCGCCGTCGCGAGTGCAGGCCAGGGGCTCGGGATGCCGAGGTGGTCCGGGACCAGCAGGACGTCGAAGCCGAGCTGTTCGACGTGCCGCGCGCGCTCTTTCCAGGACGAGCTGGTGTCCACGGCGAGCATGTTGACCCCGAACCGGAACGGCCTGTTCGCGAGAGACATGTCCACAACCTAGCCAGGGGCTCGGCGGCCGGCCAGGTGGATGCGGTGGAGTCCGGGCCGGTGCGACCTTGCACTCGCCAGGGGCGAGTGCTAAAACGGACGTTGGCACTCGCGAGCTGTGAGTGCCAGGTCGGGACGGTGAGATCGGTACCGAATGACACACCGGTCGTCCGTCGCGGGCACCGAGTTCCGGCCATACGAACCTAGTGTCACCCCCTTCGGAGGATCACTTACCCATGGCCAAGCAAATCGCGTTCGACGAAGAGGCCCGTCGCGGCCTCGAGCGGGGCCTCAACAGCCTCGCCGACGCCGTCAAGGTGACGTTGGGACCCAAGGGTCGCAACGTCGTTCTGGAGAAGAAGTGGGGCGCCCCCACGATCACCAACGATGGTGTTTCCATCGCCAAGGAGATCGAGCTGGAGGATCCCTACGAGAAGATCGGCGCCGAGCTGGTCAAGGAAGTCGCCAAGAAGACCGACGATGTCGCGGGCGACGGAACCACCACCGCCACCGTCCTGGCACAGGCTCTCGTCCGTGAGGGTCTGCGCAACGTCGCTGCCGGCGCCAACCCGCTGGGTCTGAAGCGCGGCATCGAGAAGGCCGTCGAGGCTGTCACCGAGTCGCTGCTGAAGAGCGCCAAGGAGGTCGAGACCAAGGAGCAGATCGCTGCCACCGCGGGCATCTCGGCCGGCGACCCCTCGATCGGCGAGCTCATCGCCGAGGCGATGGACAAGGTCGGCAAGGAAGGCGTCATCACGGTCGAGGAGTCCAACACCTTCGGCCTGCAGCTCGAGCTCACCGAGGGCATGCGCTTCGACAAGGGCTACATCTCGGGGTACTTCGTCACCGACGCCGACCGTCAGGAAGCCGTCCTCGACGACCCGTACATCCTGCTCGTCTCGGGCAAGGTCTCGACCATCAAGGACCTGCTGCCGCTGCTGGAGAAGGTCATCCAGGCCGGCAAGCCGCTGCTGATCATCGCCGAGGACGTCGAGGGCGAAGCCCTCTCGACCCTGGTCGTCAACAAGCTCAAGGGCACCTTCAAGTCCGTCGCCGTCAAGGCTCCGGGCTTCGGTGACCGCCGCAAGGCCATGCTGGCCGACATCGCCATCCTCACCGGTGGCGAGGTCATCAGCGAAGAGGTCGGCCTGTCCCTCGAGGGCGCCGGCATCGAGCTCCTCGGTACCGCTCGCAAGGTCGTCGTCACCAAGGACGAGACCACCATCGTCGAGGGCGCGGGCGATCCCGACGCCATCGCCGGTCGCGTGGCCCAGATCCGTGGCGAGATCGAGAACAGCGACTCCGACTACGACCGTGAGAAGCTGCAGGAGCGCCTGGCCAAGCTGGCCGGCGGTGTTGCGGTCATCAAGGCGGGCGCGGCCACCGAGGTCGAGCTCAAGGAGCGCAAGCACCGCATCGAAGATGCCGTGCGCAACGCCAAGGCTGCCGTCGAAGAGGGCATCGTCGCCGGTGGTGGCGTGGCCCTGCTCCAGTCGGAGCCGGCCATCGACGCACTCTCGCTCGAGGGTGACGAGGCCACCGGCGCCAACATCGTCCGCGTCGCTCTCTCGGCTCCGGCCAAGCAGATCGCCGTCAACGCCGGCCTCGAGCCGGGCGTCGTCGCCGACAAGGTCCTGAACTCGCCCACCGGCACCGGCCTCAACGCCGCGACCGGTGAGTACGAGGACCTGCTGGCCGCCGGCATCAACGACCCGGTGAAGGTCACCCGCTCGGCGCTGCAGAACGCAGCCTCGATCGCGGCTCTGTTCCTCACCACCGAGGCCGTCGTCGCCGACAAGCCGGAGAAGAACGCCGCACCGGCCATGCCGGGCGCCGACGAGATGGGCGGCATGGGCTTCTGATCCAGAACCCCTAGCTCCACCAGCTCTACAGCACACGAACCGGCCCACTCCCTCGCGGAGTGGGCCGGTTTCGTCTGTCCGTGTTCGAGTCGTCGGCCGGAATGGCGCGCGACAGAAGGGGGTTGAAGACCACATGGCTTCTCCCATCACCGTCGACATCTGGTCCGACATCGCCTGCCCCTGGTGCTTCATCGGGAAGCGCCGCTTCGAGGCGGGTCTCGCCGAGTTCGCCGGACGTGACGACGTCGAGGTGACCTACCGCAGCTACGAACTCGCACCGGACACGCCGGTCGACTTCGAGGGCTCGGAGATCGACTTCCTGGTCCGGCACAAGGGAATGCCCGCCGCCCAGGTCGAGGGGATGCTCGAGCAGGTCCGCGGGATCGCGGCCGACGTCGGCCTCGACTACGACTTCGACAACCTCCGGCACACCAAGACCCTCAAGGCTCACGAGGCGCTGCACTTCGCGCGCGCCCACGGCAAGCAGCCGGAGTTGGCGGAACGGCTGTTCCAGGCGTACTTCGAGCAGGGGCGGCACGTCGGCAGGCCCGCCGATCTCGCCGACCTGGCCGCAGAGGTCGGGTTGGACCGCGACGCCGTGCTCGCGGCGCTCGAATCCGGCGACCATGCCGAGGCGGTCGCCGCCGACATCGACCAGGCGCGCGCCTACGGGATCAGCGGCGTCCCGTTCTTCGTCTTCAACGGCAGATACGGCGTGTCCGGCGCGCAGCCCGCCGAGACCTTCACCCAGGTCCTGGAGAAGGTGCACGCCGACTGATCCTCGTGTGCGAACTGCCGGGTTTGGGTAAGGCACCTTCGATGCAGACGTTCCTGCCCTACCCGGACTTCCGGCGGTCCGCCGAGGCCCTCGATCCCGCGCGGCTGGGCAAGCAGCGGGTGGAGACCCTGCAGATCCTGCGTGCCCTGGAGCTGTTCGACTACGGCTGGGGCAACCACCCGGCGGTCACGATGTGGCGCGGGCACACTCCCGCTCTCGTCTCCTATGGCCTGGCCTTCGTCGACGTCTGGCGTCGTGAGGGACGCGCGGACACCACCGCTGCGATGATCGCCGAGTTCGCACCGGAGGTGGTGGGCGCCTCCCAGTCGGATCTCGCCGACGCCGGTCTGATGCCGCCGTGGCTGGGCGACGACCGCCTCCATCGGAGCCATCGGTCGGCGTTGCTGCGCAAGGATCCCGACTTCTACGTCGCTGAGTTCGGCGACGTCGCCGACGATCTCCCGTATTTCTGGCCCGAACCGCCGGAAGCGGCGCCGGACCGGAATGACCGTGATCGCACGGTGTGGATCATCCGGCCGTCATCGAAGGAGCAGTTCGACGAGTTCCGTCGGCGCGACATCGTCGGCCTCGGAACCGAGTCCGGTGTCGACGTCGACGCCGCGACGGCCACTGCCGACGGGCTGCGCGCCCTGCTCAAGGAGTGCAGCCCGGGACGGCGACCGGGCAAGGACCTCCGCGTACTGGCGTCCTTCGTCGACGACCTGACTCCCGGCGACGAGGTGGCAGTCGTCGATGCCGACGACCCGACGGTGCTCCCGCTCGGGGTCGTCGCGAGCGAGTACGAGTTCACCAGGCGTGGAAAGACTCTCGCTCCCCATCGACGGCGTGTTCGGTGGACCGGCACGGTGGCACGGTCGTCGGTGATCCCGCCTGCACTCCTGCAGAATCCACGAAGGATGTTCCCGGTCCCGGTGAACGCCTAGAAAGGCGACACACCGTGGGGTCGTCCGATCGGTCGAAATTTCTTCGCCGGCACGCGCCGGGAACGGTGAGACATTTCTGTGGAATCGATCTCAGCGTTGACCGGCTGATTAGCAGAATCCCCGGTCACAACGATTTCGTCGGAGATGGACAATTGTCCTAATGATCGCGAATTCATGATTGTCGAACGTTATTTCGCGATGACAGACCGGAGAATCGTGTCGAGAACGCGGAAGAAACCGTTGTTGTCGTTGCGGGTGAGTATCGTCGCGAAGTATTCGGATCGATACCTGAGCGTTGGGAATCTGTTGTCGGGCAGATACGACGTTTTACGACATATGAAGGGACGGAGATGTCCGTGACGCGCGGAAACCTCCAGCGGCGAACGGTTCGGGCTTTTGCCGCAGTCATCGTAGTCGTTCTCTCGCTGGCGATTTCTGCCACCGCGGTGGCAGATACCGGGGTGAAAGCGGAGCGGGCCGACCTGCTCGCCCGAGCGATGGCGGAAGGACGGGCCCTTGACCTGACCGTGCACTCACCGTCGATGAACCGTGATGTGCCGGTTCGCGTGCTCGTCGCGGCGGACACGTCGGTGCCCCGTCCGACGCTCTACCTGCTCAACGGCTCCGGTGGCGGGGAGGGTGACGCGCACTGGTTCGTACAGACCGACATCGTCAAGTTCGCGGCCGACAAGAACGTGAACATCGTGGTGCCGATGAGCGGCGGCTACAGCTATTACACGGATTGGGTGAAGGTCGATCCCAACTTCGGTATCAACAAATGGACGACGTTCCTCACCAGGGAGCTGCCTCCGGTCATCGACCAGAAGGTGAACGGTAGCGGGGCCAACGGCATTGCCGGGATCTCCATGGCAGGAACATCGGTGCTCGCTCTGGCCGAGAGTGCGCCGGATCTCTACCGCGCGGTGGCTGCGTACAGCGGATGCGCCGAGACTTCCACCCGGCTCGGTCAGTTGGCCGTCCAGGCGGTGGTCGGCGAAAGGGGAGACGTCAGGAACATGTGGGGGCCGGTCGGTGGTCCGGGCTGGCGTGATCACGACCCCGTGATCAACGCTCACAAACTCCGTGGCAAGGCGATCTATGTCAGCAGCGGCACCGGCCTGCCCGGGAGGCACGATCGCTTGGCGAACGAGGCGATCGACGGCGACGTGGTCGAGTACGCCAGGATCGTCGGTGTGGGCGGCCCACTCGAGGCGGCGACCTATTATTGCACGCAGAACCTCGACAAGAGGCTCAAGCAACTGCGCATCCCTGCCACCTTCGACTACGAGCCCGGGACGCATTCCTGGCCGTATTGGCAGGACCAGCTGGCAAAGTCGTGGCCGATGCTCGAACGCGCTCTGACCCGCTGATCGACCGGCTGGGCTCTGATGAGGCGTGCTCATCTGCAACGATGTGTCGCGTGACTGTGACACCCGGTGCGTCGAGCCCGATCGGCAGCCTCCCGAATCTGCGTGACCTCGGCGGCTGGCGGACCGCCGACGGGCGAGTGGTGCGGTCCGGGCTGCTGTTCCGGTCGACGGACTTCTCGTCGCTCGCCGACTCCGACGTCGCCGCGCTCGAGGCGCTCGGCCTCCGCACGGTGTACGACCTCCGGTCGGTGCACGAGAGGGAGGCCATCCCGGACCCGTCCCTGCCCGATGTCACCGAGATCGGGCTCGATGTGCTGGCCGATGCGCAGATGTCGATCCCGGCCAACATCGGTGCCGTACTCGCGGATCCGGCCGTGGTCGCCCAGGCCGACAAGGTCCTGGCCGGTGGTAAGGCGCGGGAGATGATCTCGGGCACCTACCGCGAGATGATCACCTTGCCGAGCGCGACGGCCGCCTATTCGGAGTTCTATCGCGGACTTCTCGGCGATGCACCGAGCCCGATCCTCTTCCACTGCACGACCGGCAAAGACCGCACCGGCTGGGCCGCCGCCGCATTCCTCACCCTCGTCGGGGTGGGGAAGGAGGACGTCTACCGCGACTACCTGCTCACCAACGAGCGGCTCATCCCGGCGCTGAAACACATCTTCGACGGTTTCGCGGCTGCGGGCGGCGACCCGCAGCTCCTCGTCGGGGTGCTCGGTGTCGACGCGGGTTACCTCGACGCGGCCTTCGACGAGGTCCGGACCCGGTTCGGGGGCATCGAGGGGTATTTCAGCGAGGCGCTCGGCATCGGTACCCGCGAGCAGGACAAGATCCGCGAGCGTTTCCTCGTCGAGGGCTGATCGGGTCTACCGGAAGACGATGCATGTGGTCGTGCCGTGCGCGACCAGTTTCCCGTCGTCGGAGTACACCTTTCCCTCGGCCGTGGCCGTGGTGCGTCCGGCGTGGATGACGGTGCCGACGCCGGTCAGCTCACCGGCGTCGACGGCGACGGTACGGATGTAGTTCACCTTCAGTTCGAGCGTGGTGTAGCCGACGCCGGCCGGAAGCGTCGTGTGGACCGCACAGCCCATGACCGAGTCGAGCAGGGTCGCGCAGATTCCGCCGTGGACGGTGCCGAGCGGATTGGCGAAATCGGGCTGCGGGGTCACCGCGAAGGTCACCGTGCCCTCCTCGATCTGTTTGGGGACCATGCCCAGGAGTCGGCCGATGCTCGGCCTGTCGGTACCGGCCCCGCCCTCCTGCCAGGCGCGCAGCAGTTCCAGGCCGGACATGGCGGTCGGATCGGTGGATTCGGTGAAAGTCGTCATGACTATGCATGGTTGCATAGAAACCGACAATTATGAAGACCTGCATACTTGCTTGGTCGCGCGTTCGGAGCCGCGTGGCTATGTATAGTTGCATAGACCACCCGGAACGAGATGAAGGAGCAGGTCATGGCGCCGCATTCCGCCGAATCCGTCATCTCCGGATCGGATGAGCGTGGCCCCCGGGAACGGATGATCGTCCACGCCGCTGATCTGATCGGCCGCGACGGCGTCGCCGCGACCTCTATCGGCGACGTCATCTCCGCGAGCGCCGCGCCCCGCGGGTCCATCTACCACCATTTCCCCGGCGGCAAGACGCAGCTCATGACCGAGGCGGTCCAGTACGCGGGAGACTTCATCGCCGAGCGGCTCGCGCGGCGGGCCACCCTCACCCCTGCTGAGACGGTTCGCGAGATAGGCGGCGTCTGGCGGCGCATGCTGGTCAACACCGACTTTCAGTTCGGCTGCCCGGTCATCGCCGGCGGCCTGGCACGGAGGGGCGAGCCCGAGGTGGCCGACGCCGCAGCCGAGATCCTCCGTCGCTGGTCCGATCTCATCACCGCCCGGCTCGTCGTCGACGGCGTGGACAGTGAACGCGCCGATTCGCTGGCGAATCTGATCGTGGCCGCCATCGAGGGAGCGGTTGCACTGTGCCAGACGCAACGCAGCGTCGACCCGCTCGATCGTGTGATCGCCGAACTGGCCGCGCTCTGCGATGCGGCGGTCTACCGGTAGGCGCTTGTCGCCCTTACGCCGTTGGCTTGTGGCGAGCTCCGTAGTAGGTTCACGGTGGCGCCACCTCGGTGGCAGTACGCCGTGAAAACGACGCTGGGCCGAGTTCGGGAGGGGACGCGATGACGCCGGTCTTCCGGCATGTGCTGGGCTCGGACTTCGACCGCCTCCATCCCAACGTCGCCTGGCGTTACGGCATCGACTCCACCTCCGGAGTCGCCCAGATCTGCCACGGGATGTACGAGTCGGTGTACGTGTCGTCGGCGATGCCCCCGCCGGCTCTCTGGCATTACGCCAAGCGGAACGCCCTGCCGTCCAAGACCAGTCGGATGGTCCCGTTCACCCAGGCCTACTACTGCTACGTCGACGAACTCGAGCGCGAATCCCTGGCGGTGCTGCGGACCTTCCAGTACACGACCGGTCCGCGCAAGCTCAACTCCCTCCTCGTCGCGGGACACACCGGCCTCGTCGACTACTTCGGCGACGGACCCGAGTTCCTCTATCCGATCCAGCCGTCGGTGACCCCGGCCGGCGAGCTGCTCCTCGAGAGCGGGCCGATGCGGTGGCTGGGACGTGGACCGAAGGTGGGCATGAAGGGCCTCTTCACCGCGCAGATGAAGTACATCGAGGGATGGGACGAAAAGCGCGAACGCTTCCGTTGCGACATGACGGTACGGAACCCGGTCATCGGCGAGATCATGCATTTCCGTGGATGGTTCACCGCCGTGGACCAGGCGTGCACACTGCGCGACATCCCCGACGAGGCGTGGCCGGTGAATCTCGTCGACCGGGAGAGCTGACACCCCTCCGCGTCCCTGTGGGGGCGTCCCGGGTCGCCCGACCAGCACGGATCTCGCCGGAGTGCGGTTCGGTGTGTGCCCGCGGAAGCCGGACGGTAGGTTCACCCCCATGGCAGTCTCCGCGAACATCGAATTCGACGTATCCGCCCCGGCCTCGGTGGTGATGGAAGTACTCATGGACATCGAGTCCCTCCCGGATTGGTCGGGTCCCCACAAGGAGGCCGAGATCGTCGACGAGTACGACGACGGCACTCCGAAGACGGTGCGCATGGTGGTCACCGCGGCCGGCATCTCCGACGAGCAGACCTGCACCTACGAGTGGACCGACACGACCTGCGAGTGGCACCTGCTCGAATCGAATCAGCTCAGCGAACAACACGGGAAGTACACCGTCACCGCCACCGACAAGGGCTCGCGTGTGCATTTCGACCTGGCCGTGGACCTCAAGATCAAACTCCCCGGGCTGATCGTGAAGCGGGCGCAGAAGATGGCCGTCGACACCGCCCGCAAGGGGCTCACCGCCGAGGCGGAGAAGCGCGCTGCCGGCTGATCCGAACCGCGTCAGAACCGGGCCGGCGTCATCCGAACGTGTAGACCCGCCGATCCCGCGGGTGGCCCGCGCAGGCCGCGGGTACCCTGGGATCGTCATCAGCCGAGCCGTTGCATCATGGAGGCCAAATCCCTTGAAAATGAACAAATTTGCCGTCCGGGCGTTGGTCTTCCTGGCGGGCGGCGCCGGTTGTGTCGCATTCGCCGGGTTGTCCGGTGAAGGGGTTGCGTCGGCTGTTCAGTGCACGGTGTCGAACGGGCACCAGATCGAACGGGTCGTGGGTGCGAGCGGTTGTGGCGCCAAGGCCGGACCGGGTAGCCGGGCGACCGCTGAGGACCGCAGTGGCAACGGCACCGCGATCTCCGTGTCGGACAACGGCGGCAACGCCTCGTCGTACAACCTCCAGCCGGGATCGTCGGCCCTGGCGGGAGCCAACTCGCGCGGCGTGGCGTACTCGGTGACCACCGGTCCCAAGGCGCTGTCGATCGCGCAGGCACGGCGTGGCGGTACCACCGTCGCGATCGGCGGCTGGGGAGGTCAGGCCTACGCCGGACCCGACGGCGCGGTGTGCAGCGGCGGCTTCGCGGCGGCTGTCGATTCGACCACCGGAAAAGCCTGCCTGCACTCGGGTTCCATCGATCTGCGCAACTGACCGGTCGGTTCGTCCGCCGATCTGAGACCGATCCCGCCCGACGCGGCGCGTCGTTCACCGGCGCGTCGGGCGTGGTCCACCCGGCCGTCGTATCGTGGGGATCGTGACCGACCTCCACGACGCAGACTCCCACGTCGGCCCGGACTTCAGTGTCCTGAACGGACGAGAGGCGCTCCAGCAACTCGTCGACCTGCACGACGTCACGCAGTTCACCGTGAACGACGACGATGACGACGACCCGGTCCTGCTGACGCTGCCGCATCGCAACGTGGTCGACACGTGGCGTCAGGACTATCCGTACGAAGAGCGCATGAGCCGGCGCGAGTACGAGGTCACCAAACGTCGCCTTCAGATCGAGTTGCTCAAGCTCCAGAAGTGGTCCAAGCAGACCGGGCAACGGCATCTGCTGGTCTTCGAGGGTCGCGACGCCGCCGGCAAGGGCGGCACGATCAAACGCTTCAACGAACACCTCAACCCGCGCGGAGCACGCGTGGTCGCCCTGGAGAAGCCGAGCGAGCGCGAGGCGACCGAGTGGTACTTCCAGCGCTACGTCCAGCACCTCCCGGCCGGCGGCGAGATGGTCTTCTTCGACCGCTCCTGGTACAACCGGGCCGGCGTCGAACGCGTCATGGGTTTCTGCAATCCGCAGCAGTACACGCAGTTCATGTCGCAGGTCCCGGCCTTCGAGAAGATGCTCGTCGACGACGGCATCAACCTGGTCAAGTTCTGGTTCTCGGTGACCCCGCTCGAACAGCGCACCCGGTTCGCCATCCGCCAGATCGATCCCGTCCGGCAGTGGAAGCTCTCGCCGATGGACCTCGCCTCGCTCGACAAGTGGGACTCCTACACCGAGGCCAAGGAGGCGATGTTCGCCGCCACCGACACCGACCACGCGCCGTGGACGGTGGTGAAGTCCAACGACAAGAAGCGCGCCCGCATCAACGCGATGCGACACGTGCTCAGCCTCTTCGAGTACGACGGCAAGAACCACGACTTCGTCGGCCGGCCGGACCCGCTGATCGTCGGACGTGCCGCCGACGTCGTCGGGGAGTAGCGGGCAGGAAGCAGCGGTCGGGGGCTCGGTAGCCTCGTGGGGTGCGAAGCTTTCTCAGTGCTCTGATGACGCTCGTCGCGATGGCGGCGACCGTGCTCGCGGTCCCGGCCCTGTGGCTGGACCTGCGCATCGTCGACCAGGACGGATTCGTCTCGACCGTCGCGCCGATGGCCGAGAACCAGAAGGTGAAGGACTACCTCGCCGACGAGATCGCCGCCCAGGCCACCGCTCGCACCGATCTCCCGATCGCGGGTGCGCTGGTGCGTCCGCTGGCCGCGCAGTACACCGACAGCGAGCAGTTCCGCCTCGACTTCGCCGACGTCGTCGGCCAGCAGCACGCCTGGCTGTTCACCGAACCCGCACCGGGCGAGGACACGTCGGTCATGCAACTCGACATCACCGCGATGATCAACCGGGCCCTCAACCTGACCGGCACCCCGAACGCGATCTCGGGCCCGGTCGTCGTCGAATTGACCAACGGCGCTTCGGGTCTGGAGGCCGGTAGATACGCCGAGGTCGGCAACCAGATCACCGTGCTCGCCCGGGGTTCGGCAGCGGTCGCGGTCATCGCGGGACTCCTCGCCCTCCTGCTCGCCCACCGCCGTGGCACGGTCTTCGCCTGGCTCGGGTTTGGCGCCGTCGCGGCCGCGGTGGCGAGCTGGGCCATCGGCCTGTTCTTCGCCGACCGCGCCAAGCAGGAGGTCGCCGGCGCCGAATCCTCCGGTCGGCAGGTGGCCGAGCTGATCATCGACGGGGCCTACTCCGATCTCACCCAGGTCGCGTTGATCGTCGGCGGGGTGGGCGTCGCGATGATCGTCGTCGGGTTCATCGGCCGGATGATCTTCGCGGGCCGGCGATAGACTCCGGTCGCGCAACTCCCCGAACAGGAAAGAGTGCTCCCCATGTCGACGACCGGTACCGAGCGTTTCCAGCTGGGACTGTTCTCCGCCAACTGTTCCGGCGGTCTCGCCGTCACCAGGATTCCCGAGCGATGGTCGGCGTCCTGGGAGGACAACCTGCGGCTCGCGCGGATCGCCGACGAGGTCGGTATCGACTTCATGCTGCCGATCGCCCGGTGGATTGGCTACGGCGGCGAGACGAACTTCCACGAGAGCGTGCTGGAGCCGATTCCGTGGGCCACCGCCATCCTCGCCACGACGACGCGACTGCGGGCCTTCGCCACCGTGCACACCGCGTTCAACCATCCGGTGGTGACCGCCAAGCAGATCGCGACGATGGACCAGGTGGCCCCGGGGCGCGCCGGCCTCAATGTGGTGGCGGGCTGGAACCAGCCCGAGTACGAGGCGATGGGTTCGGAGCTGCCCACCGACCACGACGCGCGGTACGAGATGGCCCAGGAGTGGTTCGACATCGTCGCCGACCTGTGGTCGCGTGAAGGACGTTGGGACCACGAGGGCAGGTTCTGGAAGCTGCGCGGGCTCGAAGGGGCACCCAAGCCGGCCGGTGGCCGGGTCCCGGTCCTCAACGCCGGTTCCAGTGCGCAGGGAAAGGCTTTCGCGGCCCGCAACGCGGACCTGGTGTTCACCATCGTCGGCAGTCCGGAGGAGGGTGCCGACGTCGTCAAGGCGATCCGCGCGGATTCCGCGGCGCTCGGCCGCACCGCCGGCGTCGTCTCACCCACCCATGTGGTGTGCCGCCCGACTCGTGCGGAGGCACAGGAGTTCCTGCACTACTACGCCGAGGAGAATGCCGACTGGGAGGCCGTCGACAACCTCATGACCTTGCAGGGCATGCACGCCCAGTCGTTCACCAAAGAGATGCTCGCGACCTTCCGCAGTCGCTTCGCCGCGGGCCACGGCACCTGCCCGATGATCGGCACACCCGACGACGTCGCCGACGAGATCGCCAAGTTCGCCGCCGCCGGGTTCGACGGCATCACCATGTCCTTCGTCGACTACGCCGGTGAACTGGAGTACTTCGCCGCCGAGGTGATGCCGCGACTCGAGAGCCGCGGCATCCGGGTGAACACCCCCGCTCCCTGAGCTCCGAAGGGTCAGTGCCCCGCGAACGCCTCGGCGAGCCACCAGGATCCGCCGTCGTTGGTGATCTTGGCGTCGATGACGAGTGGGCCGGATGGTTCGGGGGAGTCCAGTGAGGCGACCCAGCGTCGGACCTCGTCGAGGTCGTCGAACCCGGCGACGGTCACCCCGGACGCGCCGTGACCGCGGGCGATGGCGGCGATGTCGACCTCCGGGAAGGTCACGGTCGTCATGTCGGCATCGCCGAAGTGGTGCACCTCGGCGCCGTAGGCGGAGTCGTTGTAGACGATGACGACGAGCGGGAGTGCCAGGCGGACAGCGGTTTCCAGTTCGGAGATCGCCATGAGGAAACCGCCGTCGCCGGTGCCGAGGACGGGCAATCGGGTGGGTTGGGCGATCGCCGCGCCGATGGCCGTGCCCAGTCCGAGGCCGATCGACTGGAAGGCCTGCGTGAAGCAGAAGCCGAACTGGTCGGGCACTGACAGATGCGTCGACGGATAGCCCATGAAGTTGCCCGAGTCGATCGACAGGACGCGGTCAGCGGGCAGGATCCCGTCGAGGGCGATGCTCAACGCGCGCGGGTCGATCCGGCCGTCGACGGGGTCGGTGGTGACCGGGACGTCCTGCCACCGCGCCGACCTGGCGATCCGGTTGGCCACCTCGTCGGTTCGGTACCCGTTGTGCGGCAGCGGGTCTGACGAGAGGGCGGTGAGGGCATCGGCGGCGGTGGCCGCGCAATCACCCACCACGCCGACGTCGACCGGGCGATGCGAGCCGATCGCCTCGACCTCGACATCGACCTGGGCCACCACGGTCTGGCCGCCGATGAGCCGACCCTGTCGCATGGTCCACATGTTGAGGGCGCAACCCCACCCGACGATGAGATCTGCGTTGCCGATGAGCTCGGCGGCCGTCGGTGACGAGAAACCGCCGGAGATGCCCAGCGAGAAGGGAATTCCCTCGAAGAGGCCGTTGGCCACGGCCGACGTGGCGAGCAGCGCGCCGCACGCCTCGGCGAGCGCCGCGATCTGCGGACCCGCTTCGCGACCGCCTCGTCCCGCGACGAAGACCGGCCGGCGGGCCGCGCGGAGGGCATCGACGAGCGCGGCGACCGATGCGGTGTCTGGCCGAACCCGCGGCGCCGCAGTCGAAGCGACGATCGGACCGGTGATCTCGGCGGGCGCTGCGGCCACGTCGATCGCGACGTTGAGGACGACGGTCCGGCGCCGGGTCACCGCGGTCCGGTAGGCCCGGGTCACATCCGCGACGACGGTGCTCGGACCGTAGACACGGTCGCTGACCGCGCCGACGCTGGTCGCCAGCGCTTCCTGGTTGATCCGGAAGTTCGACTGCAGTGCGGAAGCCGGGGCGTCGGCGCTCAGCACGATCATCGGGGTCCGACTCTTCGCCGCCTCGCCGATACCGGTGACCGCGTTGGTCAGTCCGCACCCCTGGTGCACGCTGAGGACACCGACCCGTCCCGACATGCGGGAGTAGGCGTCCGCCATGGAGGCCGCGCCACCCTCGTGGCGTGCCGCGGTGAACCCGACCCCGCCGGCACGCAGCGCGTTGGTCATCACGAAGTTGCCGCTGCCGACCACCCCGAAGGCATGGCCGACCCCCAGATCGGCGAGAACACGGCCCACGACGTCGGCGACCGTGGGGCCGTACGTGGTCGCTGTGTCCGTCACGCCGGTCAGCTCTCGACGATCGCCAGGACCCGCGACGGGCTGCCGGTACCGCCGACGATCGGGAGCGGGCTGACGACGAGCACAGCCCCGGTGGCGGGCAGGGAACCGAGGTTCCGCAGCGAGGTCAGGCCGTACTTGTCGTTGCCGAGGAAGTGGTAGTGGACGGGGAAGGCGGGGTCGAAACCGCCCGCGAGACCGGCGTCGACGCCGACGGTCTCGACACCGAGTCCGGTGATCTGGCGCTGCGTGGCCAGCCACTCGGCGCATTCGACCGAGACGCCGGGGGTGTGCGAGCCGGTCTCGTCGGCGTTGAGGAACTCGGCCTCGGAACCGCCGCGCGATTCCCAACCGGTGCGCAGCAGCAGCCAGGCCCCCGGCAGCAGTTCGCCGTGCTCGGCCTCCCATGCCTCGACGTCGGCGACCTCGAGCAGGTAGTCGGGGTTGTCGGCGACCTTCGCGGTCAGGTCGAGGACGGCCGCCGGACCGATCAGCCGCTGCACCGGGATCTGCGAGACGTCGTCACCGTCGCGACCGCTGATCCAGTGGATCGGTGCGTCGAGATGGGTACCGATGTGCTCGCCGGTGTGGATGTTGTTGTGCCGCCAGTACGGTCCGGGCTCGTTGTAGGCGCTGACCTCTTCGAGGCTGAAGTCGATCAGGTTCGCGAACGGGGCCGGCAACCGCAGGGCCGGGGTCGAGCTGGACAGCGGGGTGGTCAGGTCGATCACCCGGAGGGATCCGTCGGCGAGGCCGGTGAGGAAACCGGACAGAGCGGTGGCGGTCATGGCGGGGGTCCTTTCGCGATTGTCCTTTTCACGGACTGCGACTGATGCTACGACCGCCGTGGCGCTACTTGCGGGCACCCCGCCAGTTCATGCCCCAGCCGTAGGCCTCGTCGACCTTGTCCTGCGCACCGCGGATGTAGCGCACCTCGCGGTTGATGACGAGTTCGCCGCCGCGGTTCTCCAGCAGCGCGATGGCGCACGAGATGGCGGACTGGTCGGCCTCGTCGAGGCGGACCTCGATCTGCGGGCCGCTGACCGGTGACAACGTGACGACGCCGTTGGCACTGGCCCAGTTCGGCGTGCCCTCGTAGATGTAGGCGAAGATCAGGATTCGACGGATCCGGTTGGTCGCGGCGAGGTCGATGTACATGTTCTCGCCGCCGGAGCCGCTACGGTCATCGCCGTCGAGGTAGATGATCGGCTGTCCGTCGCGGGGAGCCTGGAACGAATTGCCCAGCGCCTGGACAATTCCCTTGCTGCCGTCGGTGAACTCCCACAGGCAGGCGAGGTCGAGGTCGATGCCCTTGGGCTTGCGGAAGAAGCCGCCGCCGGAGGAGTTCGCGGTCCAGCTGAGGTTCACGCGCACCTGGCCGGTCGCCGCGCCCTGCTTGCTCAGCGAGATGCTCGGCGCCGACTTTGTCAGCGTGATCTTGGAGAGTGACACCGGCTGGGCCGGCGGGGTGGATGCAGGCGGGGTCGGAGGTTGCGGAGGTTGGGCTTTCGGGCGCTTGGTGTAGTCGATCCCCATCGGGTTTCCTCATCTCGTCGTGCGCGGCATCGTCGTCGGTCGCGTGATCTGCTGTCCAGGGTAGTAGAGCAGCGTCCTCAATCCGTCTCGGGAGCGAGCGTCCGCCACAGGAACTCGAATGCGAGCGCGGACTTGAACGCGGCCTGCTTGTTGTCCGCGGCACCGCCGTGACCACCCTCGATGTTCTCGTAATAGAGGACGTCGTGGCCCGTTTCCTCCAGCCGCGCAACGAGTTTGCGGGCGTGGCCGGGATGGACGCGGTCGTCGCGGGTGGAGGTGGTGACCAGGATCGGCGGGTATGCGGCGTCCGGTTCGATGTTCTGGTACGGCGAGAACGGCTTCATGAACTCCCACTGTTCGGGATCGTCGGGGTCGCCGTACTCGGCCACCCACGACGCGCCGGCGAGGAGCAGGTGATAGCGCTTCATGTCGATCAGCGGGACCTGACACACCAACGCGCCGAACAACTCCGGGTAGCGGGTGAGCATGACACCCATGAGGAGGCCGCCGTTCGAACCGCCTTGTGCGCCCAACTGTTCCGGGGTGGTGAGTCCGGCATCGACGAGGGCACGGGCCACGGCGGCGAAGTCCTCGTACACCTTGTGGCGTCCGGCCTTCTGCGCCTGGGTGTGCCACGACGGACCGTATTCCCCGCCGCCGCGAATGTTGGCGATGACGTAGATGCCGCCGCGTTCGATCCAGTTCTTGCCCGACAACGACAGGTACCCGGGGGTCAGTGAGTTCTCGAATCCGCCGTAGCCGTAGAGCAGGGTGGGGCCGCTGGTCACGTCCCGACGGCGGATCACGAAGTAGGGGATCTGTGTCCCGTCGTCCGAGGTCGCGAAATGCTGTTCGGCGATGACCGATTCGGAGTCGAAGTACGTCGGGCTGCGCTTGATGACCTGCGGCGTGGTGCCGTTGCTGTGCAGCAGGCTCGGCGGGTCGGTGAACGAGGTGGCCATCCAGAACACCTCGTCGCTCTCGTCCGGGTCGGTGTCGAGCACCGACACCGTGGCGAGGTCGGGGAGACCGGGGAAGTCGATGACGTCCCAACTGCCCAGCTCGCGCACCTCGACCCTGGTGTGCACGTCGTGCAGCGTCACGATGATCAGTTGCGAACGCGTGTAGGCATAGTCGACGAGGCTCGTGTGGGCGTCCGGGGTGAACAGCACGGTCGCATCGCGGCCGCCGGCGCGGTAGTCGTCGTAGTCGAAGGCCAGCAGGGTGCCCGGTTCGTGGGTCGTGCCGCCGACCGTCCACTCCGACCGCGTCATCACCAGCAGCCAATTCATCCGCACACCCGCATGGGCATCGGTCGGGACGTCGACGAGTTCCGGTTCGCCGTCGCGCAATTCGTACATCAGCGAGTTGAAGAAATCCGTCGAGCGCGAGATGAAGTGTCGCTCGAACCCGGGGGTGTCGTCGTAGATCGCGTGCACCGACACATCGCTCTTCTCGCCGGCGAAGACGGTGGTCGCGGCCTCCAGCGGGGTACCCCTCGACCAGCGTTTCACCACGCGGGGGTAGCCGGAGTCGGTCAACGATCCGACGCCGTCCGGTTGTTCACCGAAATCGGTTCCGACATAGACGGTGTCGCGGTCGATCCAGCGCACGCTCGACTTGTTCTCCGGCAGCGTGAAACCGTCGGTGATCCACTGCCGTGTCGGGATGTCGAACTCGCGGATCACGCTCGCGTCGGCGCCGCCCCGGGACAGCGAGACCAGCGCGCGTTCGTACTCGGGACGGAGCACCGTGGCCCCCGACCACACCCAGTTCTCGTCCTCGGTGCGCGCGAGTCCGTCGACGTCGAGGATGATCTCCCAGTCGGGCGCATCGGTCACGTAGGACTCCAGCGTCGTCCGGCGCCAGAGTCCGCGGGGATTGGTCGCGTCGCGCCAGAAGTTGTAGAGGAACCCGCCGCGGCGTCGGACGAACGGAATCCGGTCGTCGGTGTCGAGGATCGCCAGAGCCGATGCCTCCATGTCGCGGAAGCGGTCCGACGACGACAGTGTCTCGACGGTCGGTTCGTTGTGGGAGCGCACCCAGGCCAGCGCGTCGTCGCCGGTGACGTCCTCGAGCCAGAGGAACGGATCGTCGGTGTCGGTGCTGGTGGAGATGCCGTCGGCCTGCTCGGTCATGGCGTCCAACTTACGCGGGACGGCTGCCGGTCACCGACGATGCAGGGCCCGCTTACGTCACGTCTGTGCCCGTCCTGGCCGAAATCGTGCCGGTGTACCACAGAACGTGCATGTCAGGGCGTTCTTCGCGGTATCTTTCTCCCGCGAGGATGAGGAGATCCGCATGCCCACTTTCGATTCGGTCCCTGTCCGACGCTTCACCGGCCCCACCGCAGGACGCCGCCCACGACGCCACGGCCCGAGATGGGGACGCGTGTCACTTGCGGCCTGCTCGGCCCTCTCGGTCGTCGCGCTCGTCGCGGCCTGCGACACTGCCTCGTCCGGTACCGGCAACCCGCCGACCGAACCGTCCGGGGCATCCGCGCTGGTGAACCCCAACGCCGTGGATGCGATGCCGCTGCCCGACGGCTCGGTGGACAAGGCCGTGGGACAGCTCGACGGACTCGTCGGGTCGTTGATGTCGTCGACGGGGTTGCCCGGTATGGCGGTGGCCGTGGTATCGGGCGGAGAGACCAAGTACGCGAAGGGGTTCGGGGTCAAGGACCTGACCACCGGCCAGAAGGTCGACCCCAACACGGTGTTCCAGCTGGCGTCCGTGTCGAAGTCGGTCGGGTCCACGGTGGTCGGTGCCGCGGTGACCGACAAGACCGTCGCCTGGGACATGCCGATCGTCGAGGGGCTGCCCTGGTTCGCCCTGTCCGATCCGTACGTCACCCGCACGGTGACCGTCGCGGACATGTACTCGCACCGATCCGGACTGCCCGATCACGCCGGCGACAAACTCGAGGACATGGGTTATTCGCGGACCGAGATCCTCCAGCGGCTCCGCTTCATGCCCCTCGATCCGTTCCGGATCAGCTACGCGTACACCAACTTCGGTGTGACGACCGGCGGTGAGGCGGTCGCCGCGAAGGCGGGCAAGGACTGGCCGACGCTGTCGCAGGACCTCATCTACGGGCCGCTGGGCATGACCAGCACCAGTTCCCGCTTCGCCGACTTCGAGAAGCGGGCCGACCGGGCCGTCGGGCACATCAAGATCGACGGGAAATGGGCCAAGACCGACATCCCCCGCGACCCCGACGCGCAGACACCGGCCGGTGGTGTCAGTTCGACGGTCAACGACATGGCCACCTGGCTGAAGATGGTTCTGGCGCAGGGCAAGCACGAAGGCGCGGAGATCGTCGCCCCGGACGCGCTGCTGCCTGCGACCTCGCCGCAGATCGTGTCGAACCCGCCGGCGAACCCGAACGCTCGCGCCGGTTTCTACGGTTACGGGTTCAACGTCGGCGTGACCACCGACGCGCGTACCCAGTTCAGCCACGCCGGCGCGTTCGCGTCGGGCGCCGGCACTGCCTTCTCCATCCTGCCGTCGGCGGACACCGCGATCATCGTGCTCACCAACGCCGCCCCGATCGGTGCGGCCGATGCGCTGGCGGCGGAGTTCATGGATCTGGTGCAGTACGGCGAGATCCGCAGTGACTGGCGCGAGCTCTACGGCAAGGCCTACGCCGAGATGAGTCAGCCCAACGGCGAACTCGTCGGCAAACAGGCGCCGGCGAATGCGGCTCCGCCTCAGCCGCTGCCGACCTTCGTGGGCACCTACGCCAACACCGTGTACGGGCCGGCCGAGATCGTCGAGCGCGACGGCAAGCTCGTCCTCGAGATGGGCCCCGGCGGCGTCCGCAAACATGAACTGACGCACTGGGATGCCAACACCTTCACGTTCCCGCTGCACAACGAGAACGCCCAGATCGGCACCGTCTCGAAGGTCACCTTCGACGGTCCGAAGATGACGATCGAGTACTACGACGACGAAGAGAGCGACGGGGTCTTCCTACGCAGCTGAGGCAGCTGTCGCGTATCGGGGCGGTGAGCGCCACGACACGCGACAGCTACCGCGGGCGTCAGCTCGCCGAACCGCTCACCGTCGGTGAGACCGCCAGCGGATCGGGCACCTCGCCGGTGCGGATCGGGCAGCGCGTGTGCGAGTAGATCGTCGGCATGCAGAGGTTGCAGTGCACGCACTTCGACGTCGTCGTCGGGTCCGCGGCGATCCGCAGCGGCAGATCCGGCTCCCGCAGGATCGCGCGGCCCATCGCCATGAACTCGAAGCCCTCGGCCATCGCGGTGTCCATCGAGGCCCGGTCGGTGACGCCGCCGAGCAGGATCATCGGCAGGTCGACGGCCTTCCGCAGTTCGCGCGCGAGCGGTAGCAGATAGCCATCGTGGTACTGGTAGCGCTTGAGGAAGATCGGTGCGAAAGCCTTGAGCCCGTATTTCATCGGACCCGAGAAGGCGGCGGCGAACTCCTTGCGCGGGGCGTCCCCGTGGAACAGGTACATCGGGTTGAGCAGCGAGCTGCCCGCGGTGGGTTCGATGGCGTCGAGGTGGCCGTCGGACTCCAGCAGCTGCGCCACCTGGCATGCCTCGTCGACGTTGAAGCTGCTCAGCTTGGCGCGGCCTTTCGCACGTGCTTCCGGCGACCGTTCGATGTCGGGCTTGCCGACGCCGTCGTAGGTGTTGAGCTTCACCCAGATCGCGGCCTCGTCGCCGACTTCCTCTCGCACACTCTCGACGACCTCGCGGGCCATGCGGGCGCGGTTGACGAGGCTGCCGCCGTAAGCGTCGCGGCGGTGGTTGAGCAGGGGAGACAGGAAGCTGGAGATGAGATAGTTGTGGCCGCAGTGGATCTCGAGTCCGTCGAAGCCGGAGTCGACGGCGATGCGGGCGGCCTGCCGGAACTTCACCCGCAGTTCGGCGATGTCGGAGACACTCGCCTTGTGCGTCAGCGACATCCCCATCGGTGCGGGGATACGGCCCGGCCCCCAGGCCTTCGCCCGGTTCGACACCGAGTTCGCGACCGCGCCGGCGTGGCCGAGCTGCGCGGCGGCGAGTGCGCCCTCGGAGTGGATGGCGTCGGTCAGCTTGCGCAGACCGGGCATCGCCTCGGGACGCATCCAGATCTGGTGGC
Organism: Gordonia sp. GN26; assembly: GCF_054823965.1. Classification (NCBI taxonomy): domain Bacteria; kingdom Bacillati; phylum Actinomycetota; class Actinomycetes; order Mycobacteriales; family Gordoniaceae; genus Gordonia; species Gordonia sp. GN26. The sequence continues at coordinate 58,440 of NZ_JSYC01000016.1, forward strand.
GGTCGGTGCGACCCTCCGGCGAGACCGCGCAGTAGGCGACCGTGCTCATCGCGACGCCACCGGCTGCGACCTCGCGGTGGAACTCGACGAGTTCGTCGGTGACGAGCGCGTCGGGCGTCATGCCCTCGAAGGTGGCGCACTTGATCAGTCGGTTCCGCAGGGTGAGCGGGCCGAGCTTGGCTGGGCTGAACGGTCCGGCGTCGGGGCTGTCCACGTCGGTTCCTCTCATTCGTTGTGTTTCTCGGACGGGATGTTGCTGCTCCCTGAGGGAGCCCGGAGCTTGCGGAGGGTTGTCACGAAGGCGGTGCCGACAATCCCGCGGTGACGAACCCCGCGAGGGCGTCGACGGCCTGGGCGTCGAGCGGCTCGGTGCTGCCGAAGCGCAGGAGGATCAACTGGAAGGCGAGTGCCCAGCGGCGGCGTGCCGCGCGGGCGGGCAGTCCGGGAATGGCGTCGAGCAGGATGTCGGCGAACGGGTCGAGTCCGAACCACCGGGCGGTCCAGTTGACGTTCGGATGGCTGAGCACGAACCGCGACAGCAGGCGTAGGTGCAGGTGGCCGGTCGGATCGGTCTGGAGTTCGACGAAGGGGGCGAGCAGCACGTCCACGATGTGCCGCACCGAATCGGTCCCGGGATCGATCGAGGACATGGCATCGGACCAGCACGGAGCCAGTCGTGATTCCAGCAGCGCGATGGTCAGGTCGTCCTTGGTCCCGAAGTGATAGTGCACGGCGGCGGGGTTGGCGTCGGCGGCGGAGCAGATCGCGCGGACGGACACCTTGTCGTAGCCGTCGGCCAGGAAGAGGCGCTCCGCGACGGCGAGCAGGGCCTCTCGGGTGCCGGTCGACCCGGCCCCGGACGGCGTCGAGTCGGTGGTCTGGGTCACAGGTGGGATGAAACCACAGATCAAACAGCGTTTCAAACAGTGATTGAATCCGTCAGGAAGTTACCGAAGAGTAGTGGGACGGACTGCGGCGATCAACAGAGGAGACGTAGGGTGGCTGTCGTGGCTGAACACTTTCAAACAGTTGTATTGGGTGCAGGTCCAGGTGGGTACGTAGCCGCGATCCGGTCGGCTCAACTGGGCATGAAAACCGCCGTCATCGAGGAGAAGTACTGGGGCGGTGTGTGTCTCAACGTCGGATGTATCCCGTCCAAGGCGTTGCTGCGGAACGCGGAACTCGCGCACATCTTCAACCACCAGGCCAAGACCTTCGGCATGAGTGGTGACGTGTCCTTCGACTTCGGCGCGGCGTTCGACCGCAGCCGCAAGGTGTCGGACGGCATCGTCAAGGGCGTCCACTACCTGATGAAGAAGAACAAGATCACCGAGATCGACGGCTACGGCGTGTTCACCGACGCCAAGACCATCAAGGTCGGCGACCGCGAGATCACCTTCGACAACGTCATCATCGACACCGGCTCGACCGTGAAGTTGCTCCCGGGCGTCGAACTGTCGGAGAACGTGGTCACCTACGAGACCCAGATTCTCACCCGCGAGCTGCCCGAGTCCATCGTGATCGTCGGCGCGGGCGCCATCGGCATGGAGTTCGGCTACGTGCTCGCCAACTACGGCGTCGACGTCACCATCGTCGAGTTCCTCGACCGCGTCCTGCCCAACGAGGACGCCGACTCGTCCAAGGCCGTCGCCAAGGAATACAAGAAGCTCGGCGTCAAGCTGCTGACCTCCACCAAGGTCCAGTCGGTCACCGACAACGGCGACAGCGTCACGGTCACCTACAAGGACGCCAAGGACAAGGAAGGCGAGCTGACCGTCGACAAGGTCCTCATGTCCGTGGGCTTCGCCCCGCGCGTCGAGGGCTTCGGTCTGGAGAAGACCGGTGTCGAGCTCACCGACCGCGGCGCCATCGCCATCGACGACTATATGCGGACCAACGTCGAGGGCATCTACGCCATCGGTGACGTGACCGCCAAGCTGCAGCTGGCGCACGTCGCCGAGGCTCAGGGTGTCGTCGCCGCGGAGACCATCGCGGGCGAGGAGACCATGACGCTGGGCGACTACCGCTTCATGCCGCGCGCCACCTTCTGCCAGCCGCAGGTCGCCTCGTTCGGCCTCACCGAGGCGCAGGCCAAGGACGAGGGCTACAACGTGAAGGCCACCACGTTCCCGTTCAGCGCCAACGGCAAGGCGCAGGGCCTCGGCGAGACCGCCGGCTTCGCCAAACTGGTCACCAACGCCGACACCGACGAACTGCTCGGCGGACACCTGGTGGGTGACAACGTCTCCGAGATGCTCCCGGAGATGACCCTGGCCCACAAGTGGGACCTGACCGCCAAGGAACTTGCCCGCAACGTGCACACCCACCCGACGATGTCGGAGGCACTGCAGGAAACGTTCCATGGCGCGATCGGGCACATGATCAACCTGTAGGCCCTGTTCTCGAAGTGAGGGATTCGTACCGTAATTCGGTACGAATCCCTCATTTTCTTTGTGCCCCTCCGGAGCATGACAATTTCGTGCCATTTCCGAGGCGCAAATCTGCGCACGACCTCGCGACCTGCTGTGACGTTCGCTGTCGAATGCCGGAAAAACAATGAATACACGGTATAAACAAAGGCTATGACGACAACCATCCTTCACAATGCTCGCCTGATCGACGGGACGGGTGCCGATCAGATCGCCGACGCTGTCGTCGTGATCGACGACGGCAAGATCACCTACGCGGGAGCAGCCGACGGCGCCCCGCAGGTCGACGAGTCGACGAAGCCCGTGAAGGTGGATGTCGGTGGCAACACCGTGACCCCCGGATTCTTCGACTGCCACGTGCACCTCTCGCTGCCCGGAACCAAGGGCTCGCCGATCATGGCCGCGATGGTGCCGCCCTCCTACCGCTTCTTCGAGCTCGTCGACCGGCTCAAGACCACTATCGAAGCCGGTGTCACCACCGTCCGTGACCTCATGGGCGTCGACGTGGGCGTCCGCGACGCCGTCGCCCACGGTCTGGTCGCCGGCCCGCGCCTGCTGGTCGCCGACAAGATGCTCAGCCAGACCGGTGGACACGCCGACTTCCACATCCCGTCGGGCCTCAGCGGTACCGGCCTGATCGGCGGCGAACTGGTCGACACCGTCGACGAGGCACGCAAGGCCGTTCGTGAGCTGCTGCGCAGTGGCGTCGACGTCATCAAGGTCGCCTCCAGCGGCGGTGTCTCGTCGCCCAGCGACGACCCGGACTGGCTGGGCGCCCGCACCGAGATCGTCGCCGCGCTGGTCGAGGAGGCCAATAACTACGGCGGACGCAAGGTCGCCGCGCACGCGATCGGTTTCCTCGGCATCCAGGCCGCCGTCCAGGGCGGCGCGCACTCCATCGAGCACGGATATGCGCTCACCGACGAACTCCGTACGGAGATGGTCGAACGCGGCCAGTTCCTGGTCCCCACCCTGATCGAGACCCTGAAGCCGGACACCGCGACGCCGCAGGCGGTCGCCAAGTCCGAGAAGTGGCACAAGCTGGCCCACGAGTCCATCGCGGCGTCGATCGAGGCCGGTATCAAGGTCGCCGTCGGCACCGACGCCGGTCTGGTCCCCGACCACGGCGCCACCCTCGGCGAGCTCGGCTGCCTGGTCAAGTTCGGCGGCATGACCCCGATGCAGGCGATCGTCGCCGGCACCAAGACCTCCGCCGAGCTCTGCGACGTGGCCGACAAGCTGGGCACCCTCGAGGCCGGCAAGCTCGCCGACGTCGTCGTCGTCAAGGGCGATCCGCTCGCCGACATCGATTCGCTGACCGACCACGACAACATCCTGCTGGTCCTCAAGGAGGGCAAGACCGCCTCCAACCGCGGCGGATACGCACTCTGATCCAGGCGTTGCCTGACACCTCGGCAAGAGCCGGTGACCTGTTGGTCACCGGCTCTTTCCGTATCCGATAAACACCTGTTCCCCTTTGTTCGTCGGCGATCGGAATGTCCCTGCGAATGGGTTCGGCCCTTTGTTCCGGCCATTCTCGGCGAATTCGACGGGAAACGAACACCGTCGAGCGGGCTACGCTCGGAACGGTGAGCGCCGACGAACGGGTCCGGGAATGGGAGTTGCCGTGGCAGCTCGACGTCCGGGGCACGGTCGGCCATCTCCGGCGGGGTGCCGGTGACCCCACGTTCGTCTACGGCAACGACGGGTCGATCTGGCGCGCTGTGCAGACCCCCGACGGGCCGGGCACCGTCACCCTGCGCATCGACGGTTCGCGCGTGCTGGGGCGCGCCTGGGGACCCGGCGGCGACTGGTTGCTCGAGCAGTTGCCGGACTTCCTCGGCGCCTCCGACGAGCCGGCGGCGATGGCGGTGCACGACGACGTGGTCGCCGGCCTCGTCCGCCGGTCGGTGGGCCTGCGCATCGGTCGCACCGACCGGGTGTGGGAGGCGCTGGTGCCGGCGATCCTCGAGCAGAAGGTGGTCGGGGCGGAGGCCTTCCGCGCGTGGCGCTACCTGGTGCGACGCTTCGGCGAGCCGGCGCCGGGCCCGGTGCCCGGCACGATGCGTGTTCCGCCGCCGCGTGCCGCTTGGGCGGACATCCCCTCGTGGGAATGGCATCGCAGCGGCATCGAACCGGTGCGGATGCGCACGATCCGCGGGGCGACCGCGATGGACGTCGAACGTCATCACGACCGTCTCCGGCTCCTTCGGGGAGTGGGGCGGTGGACCGAGGCGGAGACACGGGCCCGGGCCGTCGGCGACACCGATGCGGTGTCGGTCGGCGACTATCACATCCCCACGCTGGTGGGCCTGACCCTCATCGGCGAACCGGTCGACGACGCGGGCATGCTCGAACTACTGGAACCCTATGCCGGGCAACGGCGTCGGATCATCAGGATGGTCGAGCTGCACGGCGTCCGGCGAGAACGGCGCGGACCGCGGATGACGGTGCGCGACTACCGGTCCTTCTGACCCGGAACGTCAGTGCGAGACAGCCGAGTGTGAAGAGGGCCAGCGCGATCGCGCCGCAGTAGAGCAGCCCGCCGGTGGGCCCCCACGGGGGCATGAAGGCGAGTTCCTGTCCGGTGCCGAAGGTTCCGTTGAGGAAGGGCATGTACTGCTGCAGCGTGTAACCGTCAGGCACCAGGCTGATCGCGTTCTCGATCACATACGTCCAACCGAGCAGTGCCACAACGGTTCCCGCCGGATGTCCGATGATCGCCGCGAGTCCGATGCCGATCCCGACGGTGAACACCGCGAAGATCGGTACCGCGATCAGGAAGCGGACGCCTTCGGGCGAACCGATGTCGACGCCGCTGTACACCTTCGGGAAGAAGGTGGGGAGGATCGCCATCACCAGCGCGACCAGGGCGGCGCTGCACAACGCGGCACCCACGCCATAGGCGATCCACCGGGACACCAGGCCGGTCCAGCGGCGCGGGTAGAGGTGGCGGGCGAGTTCCCCCAGCGGGCCGCGCTCGGCGGTCGCCTGGGCGTAGGCCGCGACGACGGCCCAGATCATCACGGTGAACGTGATGACCCAGTAGACCGAGTTGGTCGTGGTGACCGAGGTGACCTGGATGCTCCCCGAGATCGACGCGAATCGTTCGGCGACGGTGGCCACGCCAAGGGTGATGACGAGGGGCAGCAGGACCGCACCCGGGATCAATCCGTAGAGCAGAATGCTGCGTGCACCGCCGACGCGGGTGAGTTCGGCGCGTGTGCCGCGTCCGATCTGTCCTGCGACAGCCGTGAGGGTGGCGGTCATGCGGTGACTCCTGCGGGGGTCTGCCCATCGACTGCGGCGAGATAGGCCTCCTCGAGATCGGCGTGTCCACCGACGAATTCGGCCAGCGGCGCGTCGGCGGCGATACGGCCGGAGTTCAGCACGACGACGCGGTCGGCGGTGCGGGCCACCTCGTCGAGGTGGTGCGAGGCGATGAGGAGACGCCGGCCGTCGTCGGCGAGATCTCGGAGAAGTCCTCGTAGCCAACGGATGCCGTCGATGTCGAGGCCGTTGACCGGCTCGTCGAGGACGAGGGTGCGCGCATCGCCCAGGAGGGCGGCGGCGATCCCGAGCCGCTGACGCATGCCGAGGGAGTAGTCGACGACGCGGCGGCCGGCCACGTCGGTGAGTCCGACGAGATCGAGGACCTCGGCAACCCGGCCGGTCGGGATGCCGCCGGCCCGGGCCAGCCAGGTCAGGTGGCGCCGCGCGCTGTGGCCGGGGTGTGCGGCGTCGGTGCCCAGGTGCATACCGATCACCGTGGGTGGCGCATCGAGTTCGCTGAATCGCTTGCCGTCGATCAGGATTCGGCCCGCCGCAGGACGTATGACACCGCAGATGGCCCGTAGCAGCGTCGTCTTGCCGGTGCCGTTGCGTCCGAGCAGATAGACCAGCTCACCGTCGTCGACGCGGGTGGTGATGTCGTCGAGAACGGCCTGCCCGCCCATTCGGACGGACAGGCCGCTGATGTCGAGCACGTCTACTAGGAGTTGCAGTAGATGTTCAGGCCGACGGTCTTGACGCCCTGGCACAGCGAACTGGCCGCGAGCTTCCAGTTACCGTCGAGCTTCTTGAACTCGATGGTCATGCGGATCGTGGGACGTCCGGCCGAGCCGCTGTTGAGCGTGGCGGTTACGCTGTTGCCCTTCTGGACCAGCGGACCGGTCACATCGTTCCAGCCGCGGGGAGCGCGGAAGAGGCCGAGCGAGTACACCGTCTTGGGGACGATCACCGCGTTCATACCGCCCTCCACATTGGCGGCCTTGGCCTGGTCCGACGCCGGGGTCTCCACGAGGAACTCGACGATGTCGTTGAGATCGGCGAGCGTCGGGCGGTCGGTGGTGACCTTGAAGTTCGGCGGGAAGGTCTTGGCGGCCGAGGCACCGCCGGTGGCCGCGACGAGCCCGACGACGGCCACGAGCGTCGCGAGCAGCGTGATGGTCATCCTGCGGATGAGATGCATGACGAGGGTCCCTCCTGTTCGGCGATGGTCGTTCGCCAACGCCTTTGGAGAAACTTAATCCTTCAAATTAATTAAGGCAAGCCTCACCTGAGTGGAGACTCGGTGTGGGTTGCGGTGCGCCGCAACGGCGCCAGCCGCAGCACGATCTCGCAGTCGCCGCCTGCCGGGTCCGGGGCGACGGTGACGGCATACTGCGAACTGAGCGCGGGGGAGCTGGCGGCGAGTGCCTGCTCGATGACGCCGCGGGCGACACCGCGGGCGACCTCGGGGTGCGTCCGGGCGATGTCCTGCAGCGGGCACGAGCAGAGCCGCAGTTCGTGAGAGCCGAAGGCGCTCATGATGTTCGAGACCTGGAAACCCAACGTGCCGAGGATGTCCGAGGCGACGGTCACCGGATCGGGCAGATCGGCCGCCGACACCGGGTGCGCATGCTCCTCGGCCCACAGGCGGCCGGCCTCGGCGCCGGCATGTTCACGGGTGGCCTGCGTGCTGCCCAACTGACCCAGGAGATGGCCCAGCAGCGCGTCGGTGGGTGGCCGGCGGACCACTTGATAGCCGACGCGCGGACGGCCGACGCCCGGCGTCGGAACGGTCGTGGTCTCGACCCGCCCGTCCTCGATCAGCTTGGCGAGGTGGAACCGGGCCGTGGTCACGTGCAGGTCGAGGCGCGTCGAGATCTCCCCGGCGACCATCGGTTCGACCGATTCCGACAGCAGGGCCATGATCTTGTCGCGCTGCTTGGTCGCCATGGCTGGTCCTCTCGATCTCGACGCGCCCCGCGTGCATCAGCTCCCGGAGGGTTGCTCTCCTGTGGGATTCTCCAACACCACCAGTGTGACGACCGCGTCGGTCCGTGCTTCGAGCGCGTGGGGGATGTTTGCGTTCACGTGGATCGCGACGCCGCTCTCGAGGCGCGTGGTGGTCTCCCCGACGGTGAAGTCGATCTCGCCGGTCTGGCCGATGACCAGGATCGGACGGCCGGCGCAATGGTCGGGCATCGTCTGACCGGAGAGGAACGACAGGCGGATGACGTTGCCGCCGTCGTTGCGGGAGAGAACGGAGATGTCGGGACGGTCGCCCGCCTTGCCGGTGTTCTCGGCGAGGCCGGTGATCACGGTCGAGTCGCTCACTTCGCGGCCTCCGGCTTGGTGGCGATGACCTCGATGGCGGCCATGTGCGACTTGTACTTGGTGAACGTCGACCGCATGGCGAGGACGCGCTTGCGTGCGTCGCCGTCGCGGAGCACGTTGCCGACGAACTTCAGTGCCCCGACGAGTCCCTCGTCGGCGATCATGCGACGTGGCTCGAGCAGTGCCATCTTGGCGAACTTGACCGTGGTGACCTCGAAGCCGGCGTCGGTCAGCAGCTTGCGCCACTCGGCCTCGGTCAGCGGACGGGCGTTGACCTTGATCGACCGCGCCAGCGACTTGCGGATCTCGGTCTTCTCCTCGTCGGGCAGGGTGTCGGGATTGATCGCGAGCTCATGGATCGCGTACCGGCCGCCGGGCCGCAGTACACGGAAGGCCTCCTCGACGATCTTGGCCTTGTTGCGGTCGGACTGCATCGTCAGCATCGCCTCGCCGACGGCGACGTCGGTGCTCGCGTCGTCGAGTCCGGTGGCCGACGCGTCACCCGCGACGACCCGGCCGCGTTCACCGATGACGCCCTTGGTGAGGACGACGGCGTCCGGATCGTCGTCGACGCCGACATAGCTTTTCGGTGATCGCTCGAGGATCGCGGTGGCCGTCTTGCCCAGGCCGGGGGCGATCTCGAGGACGTCGGAGCCGCTGATGCGGGCGTCGTCGAGCAGGCTCTCGGTGAGTTCGAGTCCGCCCGGACGCAGTACGCGTTTGCCGAGTCGGGCGAGGAGCCAGTGGCCCGGCATGTCCTCGGTCTTGCGCTGGCCGAACGGCAGCTGATCCCCGGACGTGGTTTCGTTAGTCATACCTAACCTCCCTATTTCGAGGAGGACTTTACTGCAAATCCCCGGGAGTGCTCACGGGCCCCGGTTTGACGCCCAGGACGTACTGTCCGTGGCCGGTGATCGTCTGCTCGACGTCCACCGCGCCCGCAGCGCGCAGGCGGTCGGTGATCGTGTGTTCGTCGAAGATGCGGAAGCCGGTCAGTCCGACGACCCGCTGGACGCCGGGCAGTGATGTCACCTCGGTCGCGACGGAGGTGAAGATGACGATCTCACCGCCCGGCCGGGTGACCCGCACCAGCTCGTCGACGACGGGGAGCGGGTCGGGGATGAGGTACAGGGCGGCCAGGCAGCTGACGACGTCGAAGGTGTTGTCGTCGAACGGGATCGCGTGGGCGTCGGCGCGGAGGAAGGCGGCGCGCTCGACGGCGTTGGTGCGGGCCGCACGGGCGAGCATCGGGGCGGAGAAGTCGATCCCGATGCAGCGTCCGTCGCCGGTCAGGCCGTCGGCGATGAGCCGCGTGTAATTGCCTGGGCCACAGGCTACGTCGAGGACGAGGCGGTCACCGGGGCGCGACAGGTAGGCGCGGAGCGCGCGGTCGTAGTCCTCGGTGGCACGCCCGCCGAGACTGAACAGCCTCGTGAACGTCGGCCGCCAGAGGTTCTCGTAGATCTCGGCGAACGCGGCGTTGCGCATCAGGCGCTGGCTGATCGACTCCATCATTCATCCGTCGTCAGGTGTGGTGATCGCGCTGGATGCGCAACGTGTGGATCGTCGTGGCCAGGCTGTCGTATTGGCCGACGAGCAAGGTGAACTCGATCAACCGGCGATCGTCGAGATGCCGTGACAGTGCGGCCCAGGCGATGTCGGAAACGTCTTTGCTCTCGACCAGTTCGTCGACCGCGCGGAGGATGGCCCGCTCGCGGTCGCCCCACCCGGCGTCGGGACCTTCGAGAATGCGCTCGAACTCGGCGTCACCGATGCCCGCACGGCGCCCCAGCCGTCGGTGATGATCGAGCTCGTACTCGCAGCCGCGTAGATGCGCGACCCGGATGATGATCATCTCGGAGTCCTTGCGCGGCAACGTTCCGAAGGGCATCAACCGGCCGCTGTAGTGCAGCCAGCCGCGGAACAGTCCCTTCGCCCGGCCGAGCGTGGAGAAGATGTGTGCGTCGTCGACGCCGATGACGCGCGCGGCCCCACGCGCGAAGGCGAAATTGAAGGGTCCGAGATCTCGGAGACCACCCGGTGAGACTCGCGGTGCGCTCATGGGGCCACGGTAGACTACAGCCACTATGACTAACAGCACACGGACGTTCACAAGTGTCGAGGAGCTCAAGGCGGCGATCGGCGAAGACCTCGGATCGGGCGAGTGGCTGGAGATCACGCAGGAGCGGATCGATGCATTCGCCGACGCCACCGGTGACCACCAGTGGATCCACACCGATCCCGAGCGTGCCAAGTCGGGTCCGTTCGGCACCACGATCGCGCACGGCTACCTCACCGTGTCGCTGCTCCCGATGCTCGCCGGCCAGATCTTCACCATCGAGGGCCCCAAGCTCTTCCTCAACTACGGCATGAACAAGCTGCGCTTCCCGAACCCGGTGAAGGTGGGTGCGCGTATCCGTTCCAACGCGGTGATCACCTCGATCGAGGAGACCCCCAAGGGCGTCAACATGGTCGTGACCAACACGGTCGAGATCGAGGGGGAGTCCAAGCCCGCATGCGTCGCGGAGAACCTGCGCGTCCTCGTCTACTGATCCACCCCTGACCGTCTCGCGGCGCTCGGCCTCAACCGGCCGGGCGCCGCGCGCATTCGTTCGGTCCCGGGCGGCCGGCCAGTCGCTTGTTCAGCCAGTCGAGCGCGACCGGGAAACCGAGGAGCGCGCCGGTCAGGTGTTCGCCGAAGATCTCCCGGTAGGCGACGGTGGCGCCGTATCCGCACTGCTGCCGGTAGAGCGCGCGTGCGCCCGCCGCGGGAATCCACCACTCGTGGGTGCCGTGGTAGATCAGCAAGGGCACCACCGATTTCCGGTCCGCCATCGCGGTGAGCCGATAGATGCGTTCGGCGACGGGCGAGTGGAACGGGTCCGGGTCGCTCGACATCAGCTGCATCGGCACGAAGGTCCCGCCGCCCAGTGCCTCGGGGATGACGCAGACGTTCTTCAGCGGCGAGGTGGCCAGCCACCGTGCAGGGCGATTGGCCAGCGCGAGGATCTCGGTGCGTTCGCGGGCGATGCCGAAGGTCGCCGCGTGGAACAGCCCGGTGGCGAGGTTCGCGTTCATGCTCCCGACCAGCATGCGGAAGTCCGCCGGAACCCCGCCGAGCGCGGCGCCGACGATCCGCCCCGACAGTTCGGGGGCGTAGTCGCCGACCAGCTTCGACGCCCCGTGCGTCGCTATCGCGCCGCCCGAGTAACCCGCCATGGCGATGCGACTGTGCTGCAACCCTTCCGGACTCACTGCCAGGCCGGCGCGGATCGCGTCGAGGACGACGTGCCCGGCCAGCACGGGTTCGGCGTAGGCCATCCGCGGCCCCTGATGGTCGGGGACGAGGACTGCATGACCGTCGTTCAGGGCGAGCTGGGTGGTCGGCGGGATCAGGTCGGTGGGGTTCGTCGCGATCGAGAAGCCGTGCGCCAGCGTGTATCCGGGGGTGCAGGCGGCGCCGAGCGAGTCGATGGGGAGGTTGTTGACCAGCAGGGGTCGGGGTCCGCGGGCGGGCCGATTCGGGATCAGTAGTGTCGCGGTGCCGAAGATCGGCGCGCCGGTCGCATCGGTGGTGGCGAACTTGATCAGGGTGGCCGACCGGAGGGGAACGGTGACGACCGGGCCCGCGGTGGCCCTGACGTCGCGGACCGCGACGACCTGTCCCGGCCGCATCGTCGACAGGTCCGCAGGCCAACGGTCGAACAGCGGGTCACCGGTGGGCGAGGGCAGCAGCGCCTCCCGCAATTCCTGTGTGCGGTGGTCGAATCCGGCTGCCCGTGCCCGCGGCGGGATGTCGCGCAGGCGCGGGATCGGCGGAGGTGGCACGGCCGCGTCGACGGCCTCGGCGACCGGTGGCGGGACGGGCATCATGTTCGGCGGTTCACCGGAGGCGGACCCCGGTGCCATCGCGCACCAGGCAGCCACGAGCCCGGTGGCGATCGGAGTGATCAGCTTCCGGCGACCGGTCCGGTGTCGTCGACCGTTCGCGGTTGTCGCCATCGGGTGCCTCCGCAGCGTGTGAAAGCCTCGTCGCCTCACGCCACTAGGACAAGCGACCAGGTGTCGATGTCGGGCGCCCCGAAGGTCGTTCCTTCGAGATCGAACCGTGATCCGGATTGGCTCGGGCGATCGGATTCTCCGGCATTGATCGGGGTGTGTCCTGCCGATGTCCGTGCGGCCGTTTAGCATGACGAAATCCGGACCGGAGGAGCGAGTCGGGCTGACCACTGGGGGTGAGCTCACCCGGAATCGCCCGCATGACAGGGGTGTTGGCGATGCATTCGATGGGCAGGTGGCGCCCCCTGACGCGCGCGACGGTGATCGTCGGCGTCGCCGCGGCCGTGCTGGTGTCCGGTCTCGGGGGAGTCGGAACCGACACCGTGGCGAGCGCCGAGCCCCCGAACCTGACCGCCATCCCGCCGAACATCCCGGGCGAGATCGACGAGGTCGTACCGCCGCCCCCGATCAAGAAGCTCGAGCGCATCCCGCAGAGGTCGAAGATCGAGGGCGGTTCCCGCGAGCTGCAGGAACTGCGCGAGGCCGTCATGCCGTCGCCGGTCGGTGACCGGTTCTTCGATCACTGGCCCGCCGACCTCGCCGGACGCAAGCCCGGCGACCTGATCGCGACCCGGGACGTGACGCCGGTGGCCGGCTTCCTCGTCACGGTGCCCCTTCGTTCTGCCCGGCAGGTCAAGTTCCGCACCACCGACGCCACCGGCGGACCGCTGTTCGGCACCGCGACGCTGTTCGTCCCGCGCAAGCAGTGGAAGGGGCCGGGACCGCGACCGGTCGTCGTCAACAACACGCCGATCGTCGCACTGGGAACCACCTGCACGCCGGGCTACACGTTCTCCCACGGCTACAACGACGACACCAACAGCACCGACCTCTTCCCGCCGTTGACGCAGCTGGCACTCGACCGGGGATACGCGGTGATCGTGCCCGACCACACCGGCGCCCGGATGGCCTACGCCGAACCGTATGTGGGCGCCCATGTCGTCCTTGATTCCGTCCGGGCGGCCGCGAAACTGGACCCGAAGGAGTTCGGCCGGGGGCCGATCGTCATGAACGGGTACTCCGGTGGCGCCATCGCGACCAACGCGGCGTCGAGACTCGCCTCGTCGTATGCACCCGATCAGGCCGGACGCTTCGTCGGCGCGGCCATCGGCGGCGTGCCGGCGGACTACCGGGCCCTGGCCGGCGCGATGAACGCCAACCTGGCGTCTGGGGTCTACCACTCCGCGATGCTGGGCGTGGCCCGGGAGCGTCCCGAGATCCTGGAGATGTCCAACCATGCCGCCCGCTGGCTCGCGACGTCGCCCCTGCGCGATCTGTGCACGGGTGACATGGGCAAGCTGGGCGTGTCACACATGCCCACCCAGTTGCTCTCTGCCGACCCGGACCCGTTCCACTCCCCGGTCGCCGAACACATCTTCGACGTCACCTCGATGTCGGGGATGAAGGCGACGATGCCGCTGCTGATCTACCACGGAACCTACGAATGGTGGATTCCCGCCTCCCAGGCGCGGGCCCTGTTCGCCGAACAGTGCAAGCTCGGGGCGACCGCGATCTACCGGGAGTACCCGGCCGAGCACATCACCGCGGTGTTCACCTCCTTCGGCGACGTGGCCACCTGGCTCGATCGCCGGCTTCAGGGGATCCCCGCCACTGACGAGTGTCGCTGAACATCAACGATTCTCGGTGATCGCCATGTACGGCGACACCGTGGAGGAGTGCTCGTTGACGCGCAGCGTCGCGCCCAGCGCCGGGAACGCGCGCTGCGCACAGTTGGTGCGCTCGCAGACCCGGCAACCCGCACCGATCGGGGTCACATGCGCCTGCGGGCCGATCTCGAGGCCGTCGGAGTAGATCACCCGGCCGGCATGGCGGAGTTCGCATCCCATGCCGATGGCGAAGGTCTTGCCGGGTTGTCCGTAGCGCGCGGCCCGTCGTTCGACGGTCCGCGCGACCCAGAAGTAGTTGCGGCCGTCGGGCATCTCGGCGATCTGGGTGAGGATCTTTCCCGGCGAGGCGAATGTCTCGTAGACGTTCCACAGCGGACAGGTGCCGCCGCTGGAGGAGAAGTGGAAACCGGTGGCGGACTGGCGTTTCGACATGTTCCCGGCACGGTCGACGCGCACGAACGACCAGGGGATGCCGCGCAGGTTGGGGCGTTGCAGAGTCGAGAGCCGGTGGCAGATCGTCTCGTAGGACACCGCGTAGAACGCGGACAGTCGCTCGATGTCGTAGCGGAAATCCTCAGCGGCGCCATGGAACTGGCTGTAGGGGAGGACGACCGCCGCCGCGAAGTAGTTCGCCAGTCCGAGCAGCGCCAGCGATCGGGCGTCCTCACTGGTGAAGTTGCCCTGGTCGACGAGTTCGTCGAGCAGGTCGTGGTACTCGAGGTAGCAGAGCTCGCTGGCGAGTTTGAAGGTCCGCTGCCCGGCGGAGAGTGCGGCGGAGAACTCGAGCCTGCGCTCCTCGGCATTCAGGCGGTGCAGGGTGTAGTCGCCGAGGTCGACGCGGCGCACGATGCTGATGCCGTGCACGTTCTCGATGCGGTTCATGATCTCGCGGCGGATGTCCGCCGAGTGCATGCGCATCCGGTTCGTCATCTCCTCGGCGGCGATGTCGAGCTCGTGGATGTAGTTGCGACGCTGATAGAAGTAGTCGCGCACTTCCTCGTGCGGCGCACTGATCGTGCCGCGCATGCTGCGGTCGCCGCGTTCGTCGGTGGCCGCGGCGAGCTGATCGGTCGCGATCCGGTAGCGCCGGTGGAGGTTGACCATCGCCTGCGCGATCTCGGGGTGGGTCGCGACCATGGTGCTGATCTGCGAGGCGTCGTGCGCGCCCGGGCCCGCCTCGATGTCGTCGTCGAGCAGCACCTCACGCAGTTCGGCGACCAGTCGGAGGTCGTCCTGGGAGTCGAAGAACCCGGCGTCGACGCCGAACGCCTCGGTGATCTTGCGCAACACCGAGGGCGTCAGCGGCCGGGCGTCGTGCTCTATCTGGTTGAGGTACGACGCGGAGATCGACAGCGTCTGTGCGAGGGCCACCTGCGACAGTCCGCGCTCGGAGCGCAACTGGCGCAGCCGGGATCCGACGTAAGTCCTGCTCACTCGCCACCTCCAGAACAGGTGATGCCAGATCGATGATCCTCTACAGGGTACGGTGACCGCGTGCGTTCACCCCATGGCCGACTCCGCACCCCGATCCGGGTGACGGCCGGGGTGTTCGCGCTGGTGACCGGGATGATCGCGGTCGCCGGGTGTTCGACCGGGTCCGCCGAGGCGCCTGCCCCGCGCACCCCGGCCGACCTGCTGCTCCCGACATCCGACCTGCCCCCGGGATTCACCGCCGAGACACTGTCCATCGACGACCTGGTCGCGGGGAACCGAGCGGGCATCGACGCCGCCCGCACCACCCGCGTCTCCCCCGAGTACTGCGCCCCCACGGCCGACGCGGACCTCAACGGGAAGCTGACCGCGGACAACTCGGCGGTGCTCGCCGCCAGAGGTGGTAGCGGGGTGCTCGTCGAACTGGTCACCAAGGCGCGACGCGATATCGACGCGGACCGGCTCGCCACCACCGGGCGTTGTGCGCGCACCAGCACCGAGATCACCAGCGGCAACCTCGCCGGCAGTCGCGTCGTCACCGAGTACACCGAGATCCCGCCCCCCGAGGTCGACGGCGCCCTCGGGGCCGGTGAGCAGATGCTGCTGACACGGTCCGAGGTCACCACGACGCTGCCCGACGGTGGTGTCCGACGCCAGGTCGGCTTCGCCGGATACGCCGCTCTGGACCGTCCGTCGTCCGGTCCGGTCACCGTCCAGCTGACGGTGTCGGGCGCTGCGACCCCGGCCGCCGATCCGCCTTCGGAACCGACCGAACCGGTCGACTCCGCGGCCTTCGCGGCACTCTTCGACACGGCCGTCGGTCGGGTCACCGCCCCCTGATCCGGCACCTCGACGGACCCGATCGGCTGCCTGTGCGGTGTGAGTGTGGTCACTATGTGCTCCGTTGTCGCCAGCCGAGGAACCCGGAATTCCGTGCGCGGCTGCGCAGAAGTCTGCTGTACTCGGCAGTAGGAAATCCCAGTACGCGCGTACTTTTTACAACGAACGCACCCGGTCTTCACAGGAGAAGATTTGCAAACTTTGCAAAGCGTCGTCAAAAAATAGCCCGGATTTACAGTTGTCAGGGGTTGGACCTGCAGGTTTGTCCTGTGGCACTCTTGCTTCAGACACCACAGACGAAAGCCCAAGGGTTCGCAAAGTCCGGCCGACACCGATGCCGGGCACGCGAGTACGACGCTCTCGGGAATGAAGTCGGATGTCTGTCAGCACTCCAGGCCTCGGCGGCGCGCCGGGCCGGTCGTCCCGATCCGACCCGGTCGAGACGAGCAGGACAACGAAAGCGAAGCAGCCAATGAGCAACGTCGGAAAGCCCCGCACCGCCGCGGAAATCCAGCAGGACTGGGACACCAACCCCCGCTGGAAGGGCATCAAGCGCGACTACACCGCCGAGCAGGTCGCTCAGCTCCAGGGTTCGGTCGTCGAGGAGCACACCCTCGCCCGCCGTGGCGCCGAGATCCTGTGGGACGGCGTGACCAAGGGCGACGGTTCCTACATCAACGCTCTGGGCGCCCTCACCGGTAACCAGGCCGTCCAGCAGGTCCGCGCCGGCCTGAAGGCCGTGTACCTGTCGGGTTGGCAGGTCGCCGGTGACGCCAACCTGTCCGGCCACACCTACCCCGACCAGTCGCTGTACCCGGCGAACTCGGTTCCGAACGTTGTTCGTCGCATCAACAACGCGCTGCTCCGCGCCGACGAGATCGCCCGCGTCGAGGGCGACGACTCGGTCGACAACTGGGTCGTACCGATCGTCGCCGACGGTGAGGCCGGCTTCGGTGGCGCCCTCAACGTCTACGAGCTCCAGAAGGCCATGATCGCCGCGGGTGCCGCCGGTACCCACTGGGAGGATCAGCTCGCCTCGGAGAAGAAGTGCGGCCACCTCGGTGGCAAGGTGCTCATCCCGACCCAGCAGCACATCCGCACCCTGAACTCGGCTCGCCTCGCGGCCGACGTCGCCGGTGTCCCCACCGTCGTCATCGCCCGTACCGACGCCGAGGCCGCGACCCTCATCACCTCCGATGTGGACGACCGCGACAAGCAGTTCGTCACCGGTGAGCGCACCGCCGAGGGCTACTACCACGTGAAGAACGGCATCGAGCCGTGCATCGAGCGTGCGAAGTCCTACGCTCCCTACGCCGACATGATCTGGATGGAGACCGGTACCCCCGATCTCGAGCTGGCTCGCAAGTTCGCCGAGTCGGTCAAGGCCGAGTTCCCGGACCAGCTGCTGTCCTACAACTGCAGCCCGTCGTTCAACTGGAGCAAGCACCTCGACGACAGCACCATCGCCAAGTTCCAGAACGAGCTGGGCGCCATGGGCTTCACCTTCCAGTTCATCACGCTGGCCGGCTTCCACTCGCTGAACTACGGCATGTTCGACCTGGCCTACGGTTACGCCCGCGAGCAGATGACCGCCTTCGTCGACCTGCAGAACCGCGAGTTCAAGGCAGCCGACGAGCGTGGCTTCACCGCCGTCAAGCACCAGCGTGAGGTCGGCGCCGGCTACTTCGACAGCATCGCCACCACCGTCGACCCGAACACCTCGACCGCAGCCCTCAAGGGCTCGACCGAAGAGGGCCAGTTCCACTAGGAACTTTCCCGCCTCCCCGGGATTTCGGCGAACCAGTCAGGCGGTCCGCGGCTTTCGCTGCGGGCCGCCTGCTGGTCTGTGTAGGGCTTGATCAGTACCCCGGGAGTCACCCATGTTCTTGCGAGATCAGTTGCCACGTAGACGTTTCCCGGAGGATCCGACATGACAAGCGAGAAGATCTGCCGAGTCGGCGTCGTCGGAGCCGGACAGATGGGTGCCGGGATCGCCGAGGTGTGCGCCCGCGCCCAGGCGGACGTACTGGTCTACGAATCCACCCGGGATCTGCTCTCGGCGGGGCGTGCCCGCATCCTCGACTCACTCGACCGCGGGGTGTCGAGTGGCAAACTCACCGAACGCGAACGCGACCAGGCGGCCGATCGCCTCTCGTTCACCTCGGATCTCCACGACTTCGCCGACCGGCAGCTGGTCTGTGAGGCCGTCGTCGAGGACGAGGCCGTCAAGACCGCGATCTTCACCGACCTCGACAAGATCGTCGACGATCCGCACGCGGTCCTCGCGTCGAACACCTCCTCCATCGCGATCATGAAGCTGGCCGTGGCGACTCAGAACGCCGGCCGCGTGATCGGCCTCCACTTCTTCAATCCCGTACCTGTGCTCCCTCTGGTCGAGCTGGTCACCACACCGGAGACCGCTCCCGAGGTGACCGCTCGGGCGGAGGCGTTCGCGCACGACGTCCTCGGCAAGCAGGTGATCCGTTCCGCCGACCGCTCGGGTTTCGTCGTCAACGCTCTACTCGTTCCGTACCTGCTCTCTGCGATCCGGATGGTGGAGAGCGGCTTCTCGACGGTCGAGGACATCGACAAGGCCATGATGCTCGGGTGCGCTCATCCGATGGGGCCGCTGAAGCTCGCCGACCTGGTGGGCCTCGACACCGTCAAGGCCATCGCCGAGAAGATGGTCGAGGAGTTCGACGAGCCGCTCTATGCGCCGCCCCCGCTGCTGGTGCAGATGGTCACCTCGGGGCGTCTCGGCAAGAAAGCCGGGCATGGCTTCTACGAATACGAGCGAGTTCTCGCCGGCAAGAGGTGAGCTGAACCACAGGTGTTAGCAGAATGCTTGCATTTGCTAGCACAGCGTGGATACTGGACTACGGACACACCAATACCGATGGCGCCGCGGTTCCCTAATCTCGCGCGGTGACGAGCCGGAAGATCATGGCGGCTTGCGACATCGCGTCGAACCGACGACAAACCGACATGCACCCGGCAATGATGCCGAGATCAGCGAGACCGCATGTGCTGCAGCGCGATTGGTGCCAACAGAAGGAGTCACCAGTGACCACCACCCGTAATTACGCCCCGCTCTACGCCGCAGTCGGCGCCGGTGACTACGCCTTCGCGCAGGTCACCGAGAAGCTCACCGAGCTCCGTGAGCGCACCGAGGCCGCCGCCGAGACCGCCCAGACGCGTCTCGAGGCCCGCTACACCGAGACCAAGGCCCTCATCACCGAGCTGCCCGAGACGGCCAAGACCCGCATCGAGACGCTCTCCGAGGAAGTTCCGTCCGAGATCGACGAACTCCGCGGCAAGCTGACCGCCGACGAGCTCAAGAAGATCGCCGACCCGTACGTCGAGAAGGCCACCGACTTCTACAACACGCTCGCCGAGCGTGGCGAGGCCACCCTCGAGCGCCTGCGCAAGAAGCCGGTCGTCCAGGAGAACCTGACCCGCGTGGAGAAGGTCTACAACGACGCAGTCGACCTCACCGAAGACGCTCTCGGCGTCGTGTCCTCGCAGACCCGCCTCGTCGGTGAGCGCGCCGCCAAGCTGGCCGGTCGCGTGAGCGAAGACGTCGAGGACGTCGCCGTTGCCATCGAGGAGATCGGCGGCGACATCAAGGACCAGGCCGATGAGGCCGCCAAGGAGATCGACGGCGCTGCAGGCACTGTCGAGGCCAAGACCCGCACCGCCGAGGCATCGCCGGCCAAGAAGGTCGCCGAGGCCAAGGACGAGCCGGTTCCCGCCGTGAAGAAGGCTCCGGCCAAGAAGTCGCCCGCCAAGAAGGCTCCGGCCAAGAAGGCGACCACCGCGAAGTAAGCACTCGCGCAACTCGATACGACGCCCCCGCTCTCCGGCGGGGGCGTCGTCGTGTTCGCGCGGGAGGATTTCTTTCCCGCGGGCTGGGTTCCTTCCCGCGGGTGCCAGCCAATAAGCGCGAGGGAATCGGTCCCGCCGCAGGAAAACATTCACGCGGGAATGGGCCTCGACGGCAACAGATTCAGCTTCTCGAGCCAGGGTCGCAGCAGCCCCACGACGGCGCCCTTCTCCAAATCCGTCCACGTCCATCGGACGACGACGGCACCGAGAGCGCGCAGATCATCTTCACGACGCTTCTCCCGCATCACGCTGTCTTCGATGGTGGTCCCCGGTTCGCGCAGGCGACCGTATTTGACCATCCCGTCGAACTCGCCGATGAGCTGCTCGTCCCAGTCGAAGTCGGAATAGTAGGTGCCGCGGCGTCCGCGGAACTCGTGCTGGAGTCGCGGGATCGGCAGACCCGCTTCGATCATCTGTGCGCGACTCCAGGATTCGGCCACCGTCTCGGACAGGGGGTCGGCGAGCGTCAATGCCCGTCGCGCAACGCGCACACCGCGGCGTCGACGATCCGCCAGGATCTGTGCGATCCTCTCCGGGCTCGCGCCGGTTCGCAGCGCCTGGTCGAATGCGGCCAACGCCTGGGCGAAGGTGCCGCACGTCGCGACGTCGACCGCGGTGCGTTCGAGGGTCGTCACCAGAATGCCGTCCACCTCGACAATCTCGTCGTCACCGAATGGAGCTGCGTGGACGTGGCGGTGCCCCTGGATGAATCCCCCCGACTTCTTCCCGTTCGCGACGTGCACGGACTCGATGTTCGGTTTCAGGAGCGGGAGGCCGTGGACGGTGGCAGCCGACGCATGACTCAGGGGCATCGCCTGCGCCTCGGTGTCGCCGACGGTCGCCACCGCGATCGCTTTGAGCCGGTGTAGCTGCTGGGCGCCCTCATGTCCGACGAATCGTGCCGATGCCGGTACGAACACGCCCGGGACGAGACGTATGAGATCGCGGCGGCGGACGGCGGCCGCGAGCTCGTTGTCGGAGATGGCGGCTTCGAGCGCGGCGGCTCTCCTGAGGAGGCCGTACTGATCGAGTGGAAAGGCCATCACCCTACTTTGACGTGCCGGAACGCGGTTCGGCTCCCGTCGATTTCATCGACTTCCCGCGTGAGCCTTTCCGTCCCGCGGGACGCCTTACCTCCCGCTTATCGGATAGCGCCCGCGGGAGGGAACTCATCAGGCGGGAAGGAAACTGTCACGCGGGATTGGCGGGTGAGCGGATCGTCAGGACCGCGAGGGCGCCGTCGTCGGAGCGGTAGGTGTGGGGGACGTCGGAGATCCACTCGATGGACTCGCCGGGTCCGGCGGAGTGCTCCTCGCCGACGCGTCCGGCGACGAGATGTCCGCTGGCGACGAGGATGTGCTCGATGACGCCGGGGCCGTGGGCAGGGGACTCGCGGACGCCGCCGGGCGTGACGTGCAGCCAGAACACCTCGGTGGTGGAGCCGTCGGCGTGATGCTCGACGTGGAGGAGTCGGGCGGCGAGGTGCGGGCTCGTACCCTCGACCCCGGTTTCCTCGCCGAGTAGCGCGGTGAGTGGCACGCCGAGTGGACCGGCCACCGCGTAGAGGGTGTCGAGGGTCGGATTGCGCTGTCCCGCTTCGAGTTCGGACAGCGATCCCTTGCCGATGCCGGCCTCGCGGGCCAGTGCGGACAGGCTCAGGCCGCGCTGCTCGCGCAACGCGGAGATCCGGGCGCCGACCGTGCGTCGACGCTCGTCGCCTGCCGTCATCCGGTCGCCTTCCGCACTCCGTGGGTGTTCTGTTTACGGAACGATACCGCTATGCTCGCCCCATGACCAGTACCGCGCCGTCGACTCGTACCGAGCCGATCATCGCCGGTGTCGTGACCTCGCTGGTCGGGTTCACCTCGTCGTTCGTCGTGGTGGTCACCGGTCTACGGGCCGTCGGCGCCACGCCGGTGCAGGCGGCGTCGGGTCTGCTCGTGCTGACCGTGATGTTCGCGCTCGGAACGATCCTGCTGTCCTGGCGGACCCGGCGGCCGGTCACCCTTGCCTGGTCGACGCCGGGCGCCGCACTGCTCGCGTCGATGGCCGCCTCCTATGAGGGCAGCTGGTCGTCGGCGGTCGGCGCCTTTCTGATCGTCGGACTGCTGGTGTTCGCCACCGGACTGGTTCCGGCGCTCGGTGACCTGATCGGGCGTATCCCGACGCCGATCGCCCAGGCGATGCTCGCCGGTGTGCTCCTCACGCTGTGTCTCGCGCCGATGCAGTCGCTGGGGGATCAACCCTGGTCGACGATCCCGATCCTCGTGGTGTGGTTGCTCGCCATGCGCTGGCTGACGCGCTGGGCGCTCCCTCTCGCGCTGGTGACCGCGCTGATCGTGATCGGCGTGAACCTCGCCGTCGACGGTTACGACGGTTGGGCGGGTGAGACGTGGTGGCCGCGGTTGGCCTGGACCACCCCGACTTTCGACGTCGCTGCCGTCATCGGCATCGCGATTCCGCTCTACATCGTCACGATGGCCTCGCAGAACGTGCCCGGCGTCGCCGTGCTCAAGTCCTTCGGTTACGAAACGCCCTGGCGTCCGGCGATGTTCGTGACGGGCGCGGGGACGGTCATCGGTGCACCGTTCGGTGGGCACGCGATCAACCTGGCCGCGTTGTCGGCCGCCCTCGCCGCGGGGCCCGAAGCGGGTTCCGATCGCTCACGACGCTGGATCGCCGGTGTCGCCACCGGGTCGACGAGCCTCGTCCTCGCGGCGCTCTCCGGCGCGCTGGTGGTCATCACCGCCATCTCGCCGGAGGGGTTGTTGGAAGCCGTTGCCGGACTGGCTCTTCTCGCGACCTTCGTGGCGGCGATCATGGGTGCGTTCGAGCAGATCGAGTTCCGGATACCGGCTGCGCTCACGTTCGTCACCGCCGCATCGGGCGTGACCTTCGCCGGGATCGGCGGCGCGTTCTGGGCGCTCGTCGTGGGCTTGGTGTCGTGGGGAGTGTTGCGGCGAGGCGGCTTCGATACGGCTCGTCGCTAACGCTCCTCACCTACTCAACCAGCAGTTCCGGTGGCCGCGTATCGAGGTCAGTCGCTCGCGGCCAGCCGCTTCTTCTCGGCCTCGACGTCGAAATCGGCTTTCGGCCAGTCGAGTTCGAGGCCGGCGAGGGTGGTGGTGAGCAATTCGCAGACGGCGAGCCGTGCGAACCATTTCCGGTTGGCGGGGATCACGAACCAGGGCGCCGAGTCCTTGTCGGTCAGGTCGAAGATGTCCTGGTAGGCCTCGAGGTAGGCGTCCCAGTGGGCGCGCTCGTCGATGTCGCCCGGGTTGAACTTCCAGTACTTGTCCGGACGGTCGAGACGTTCGGCGAGACGTGCCTTCTGCTCGTCCTTCGAAACCACCAGGCAGCACTTGATGATCGTGGTCCCGCTGGCGACCAGCTCGGATTCGAACTGGTTGATGATGTCGTAGCGCTTCTCCCACTCCGCCTTCGGGACGAGGTTGTGCACCCGGACGGGCAGGACGTCCTCGTAGTGGGACCGGTCGAAGATCCCGATCCGGCCGGCTGGCGGCAGGGCCTTGTGGATGCGCCACAGGAAGTCGTGCTGAAGCTCCTCGGGGGTCGGCTTGCCGAAGCCCTTGATGCTCAACCCCTGTGGGTCGACGAGACCACCCACGTGCCGGACGATCCCGCCCTTGCCGGCCGTGTCCATGCCCTGCAGGACCAGCAGAACCGAGCGGTGATCACCGGAACGGCCGTTGGCGTACAACAACTCCTGGAGGTCGGCGAGATCCTTTCCGCGAGAGGCGAGAAGCTCGGAACCGGACTCCTTGTCGCCCTCGAAGCCCGGCGTCGACTCGGGGTCGAAGGAGGCGATCGGCCCGACGGCACTCGCGCGCAGGGCCTCGGCGGCGGGGGTGGACCAACGGTTGCTCATGACACGTCCTCTCGTGACCCCGCTGCAGCGTCGGTCTCGGTCGCCGGTGGGAACAGCGGCCCGCCGCCGAATGCGCTGCGATGCGAATCCGGTGGTGTGCCGTCGTTGTTGACGATCCCGTAGCGGGCGCCCAGTTCGGCGGTGACGAGGGTGTGGCCGTTGTGTGCGGCGAGGTCGGGGTCCTGTGCGAGGCGGGAGATCACGCGACCCACGAATTCCGGGTCCTCGGCTCGTTGCAGCGAGAAACCGGCGAACTCGTCGATTCCGAGCGACAGCAACAGCTCGGTGCGGATCAGTCCCAGCCACAACGAGATCGCGCTGACCCCGGTGCCCTGCAGCTCGACGGCCATGTCCGCGGCCATCTTGTCCAGCGCGGCCTTGCTCATCCCGTACAGCACCGAATGCAGATGGCCGCGGGAACCGAACGACGAGATGTTCGTGATCAGCCCCCGGCCGGCCTCGGTCATCATGCGGGCCGCATGCACCGACGCGACGTAGTGCGCACGCAGGCCTACGCCGATCAGGGTGTCCCAGTCGTCGACCGGGCGCTTCCAGAACGGATCCGAGAACCCGCCGAACCCCTTGGGCGCGGCCCACGCGTTGTTGACGAGAAGGTCGAGTCGACCGCCGGCGGAGGCGATCTCGTCGAACACCGCGGCCACCGCGGCATCGTCGGTGTGGTCGCACGCGAGGGCGATGGCCCCGTCGGGTCCGGTGCCGTGCCGGGAGGTGACGAAGGTGGTCCAGCCGTCCTCGACGAGCGCACGGGCAACCCCCTGGCCGACGCCCCGGCTGCCCCCGGTCACGAGTGCGACCCGGCTCATGAGCCGCCTGCCGCGTCGGACGGTGCCTCGCGCGCGGGTTCGGTCAGCGGCGGGGGAGAGGCGAGGAAGGCCTCACGCGAGCCGTCGACGGCGGCGACGCCCACGACCGCGCTCCACACCATCATCGTGAGGTAGTCGACGACCTGGTCGGCGTCGAGCGTGCGGCTGGTCATCCACCAGTCGACGACGTGCTGGATGCCGCCGACGAGGGCGTGCGACCACAGCTCGGCGCCGGTGGTGTCTGCGCCGCGCTCGGTCATGCGCATCACGATGCTGCTCATGACCAACTGCGCGACCAGACGGACCGAGTCGGCGGGTGCCGGCGACGATGTGGGCGAGCTGGCGAGAGCGAAGCGGTACAGGTTGGGTTCGTCGTCGACCGCATGGACGTACACACCGATGATCGTGTGGGTCAGCGTGTACTCGTCGACGTCGTCGGAGATCGCTTCCGTCAGCCGCGGCCAGATGGTGTTCTCGAAGAAGCGCACGGTGGTCGCGACGCCGAGGTCGCTCTTGTCGGTGAAGTACCGGTAGAGAACGGTCTTGGAGACACCGATGTGTGCGGCGATCTCGTCCATGCCGACATCGGCGCCGAGCTCGCGGACCGCGGCGATCACACCGTCGGTCAGTTCGGTGCGGCGGGCGAGTTTGTGCTTCTCCCAGCGCTGCTTGCGGCCGTCCGGTTTGGCGCCGGTCTCGGTGACAGTGGTCAGGACCTGTTCGAGTCCGCGCGTCACGTTGGCCGCAGCCGCCATCGCTGCACGCGCCGCAGCTGCGGGATTGGGGCGGTTGGCCATCACGACGCCAGCGTAGTCGGTTGATGGGTGACACTGGTGCCATGGCATCGACAGTGATCGAAGGAGTCGCCGGGCAGCCCGAGGGCAAGCCCGATGCGCCGTCCGCTCCCGGATTCGGAGGGGACGGCACCGGGGACGCCGGCCGACGCAGGGATCTCCGCAGGATGAAGGCGGTCGCGACCGGTTTCCTGGTCTTCGCGGCGGTCGTCTACCTCTTCACCCGTTACCTCGAGCATCGCGACGGTGCCGACGTCGCCGCGTGGGTCGGCTACGTGCAGGCAGCATCGGAGGCCGGCATGGTCGGCGCGCTGGCCGACTGGTTCGCGGTCACGGCGCTCTTCCGGCATCCGTTGGGTATCCCGATCCCGCACACCGCCCTGATCCGCAAGAAGAAGGACGACATCGGCGACCAGCTCGGCGGCTTCATCGAAGAGAACTTCATGACGCCCGAGGTCGTGGTCTACCGCGCGCAGCAGATCGATCTGCCGCGACGGTTGTCGACGTGGGTCGCCGACCCGCGCAACGCCCCGCGGATCTCCGGCGAGGCCGCTCGCGCGATCCAACTCGCGTCGGAGATGTTGCGCGACGAGGACGTCGAGCAGCTCATCCAGGCCGCGCTGAAGTGGGTCGCCGAGCCGCAGTGGGCGCCGCCGACCGGCCGCATCCTGGAACAGCTCATCGCCGAGGATCGTCTCGAACCGGTCTTCCAGATGCTCTGCGATCGCGCGCACGAATGGGCGATCGGCAGCCAGGACCTCATCGATCGCGTGCTCGACCGGGACGGCCCGCAGTGGACGCCGAAGTTCGTCAACTCCCTCGTCGGCGACAAGATCCACCGCGAACTCGTCGAGTTCACCTACAAGGTGCGCTCCGACCCCGACCACGAGATGCGCCGGGCGATGCACGAATTCGTGGAGAAGTTCGCGAACGACCTGCAGAACGATCCCGAGATGATCGCCAAGTTCGAGGCCATCAAGCTGGAACTGGTGGGTCGCGACGAGGTCACCGGAGCGGCGTCGACCGCGTGGAAGACCGGCAAGGCCGTCATCGAGCAGATGCTCGACGACCCCAACAGCACACTGCGCAACACGTTGTCGGACTCGATCATCCAGCTCGCCACCAGGATTCGCGACGACCGTCCGCTGCAGGAGAAGATGAACGGCTGGGTCGCGCGGGTCGCACACCACATCGCCGCGAACTACTCGCAGGAGATCAT
Organism: Gordonia sp. GN26; assembly: GCF_054823965.1. Classification (NCBI taxonomy): domain Bacteria; kingdom Bacillati; phylum Actinomycetota; class Actinomycetes; order Mycobacteriales; family Gordoniaceae; genus Gordonia; species Gordonia sp. GN26. Next base: position 85,039 of record NZ_JSYC01000016.1, read on the forward strand.
CTCGGTCATCACCGAGACCGTGCGCGGCTGGGACGCCGACGACACGAGTCGCAAGATCGAACTGCAAGTGGGACGCGACCTCCAGTTCATCCGGATCAACGGCACCGTGGTCGGTGCGCTCGCCGGTCTGGCCATCCACACGACGTCGGTGCTGATCTTCCATTGACGTCGAATCCCGGTGATCCGTCCGTGATCAGACATCCTGGATTAGCTGTGTGCTTGCACGTGCTAGCAGTGAAGCCGATACTTGGGGAAGACGATCGACCCTGGAACGGAGCGTGATGAAGCGCGACAAGGACGAGGCTGCCCTCGACGCCGTCGTGGACGGTGAGGCCGAGTCCGACGACTCCGCGGATCATCCGTCCGATGACGGTGAGGGCACGACGACGATGGCGGTCGAGGCCGTGGAGGCCGTCGCGACGGCCGCGCAGGACGCGGTGGCGAATGCGGCGCAGGACATCGGCGCCTTCATCCGGTCCCAGCGGGTGGCCGCTAAGGTGTCGCTCCGGCAGCTCGCCGAACGTGCCGGGGTCAGCAATCCGTACCTCAGTCAGATCGAGCGAGGACTCCGGAAACCCTCCGCCGACGTCCTCGCCCAGATCGCCAAGGGGTTGCGGGTGTCGGCAGAAGTGTTGTACGTGCGCGCCGGAATTCTCGAAGAACGCCCCGCGAGCCCGGTCCGTGATGCTCTCATCGCAGATGACTCGATCAACGAGCGTCAGAAACAGATGTTGCTGGAGATCTACGAGTCCTTTCGCAAGGAGAACGCGATCTCCTCGACTGGTTCCGAGAAAGACGAGTTCCGAGAAAACTGAGGCAGGAGACCTGAATGAGCGAGAACCCGTTGACGACAGCCGTGGGACAGGTGGCCGCCTTGCTGGCCGAGGTCCGGGAGCGCGGGGAGGCGGCGAGCGAACAGGCCCAGTCCAAGCTCGTCGAGACCGTCGGGAACACCCAGTCGAAGCTCGCGGAGACCGTCGAGAACACCCAGTCGAAGTTGGTCGAGACAGTCGGCTCGACGCAGGCGAGGATCTCGGGTTCCCGGGACGACGCGCAGGCGAGGATCGACGAGGCACTCGCGACCGCGCTGGCGCTCTTCGAGGAGGCCAAGTCGAAGCTGTCGACGCTGCCGGTCGAATTGCCCACCGAGATCGAGGAATTGCGCACCCGGTTCTCGCCGGACGAACTCCGTAAGGTCGCCGAGGCCTATCTCGCCGTCGCGGCCGGGCTGCTGACGTCGCTGTCGGAGCGGCGCGACGAGGCCGTCGGAAAGCTGTTGTCGCAGCCGGTCGTCGGGGAGAACCTGCCGAAGCTGGAGAAGGTCTACAGCGACGCCGTCGGTCTCACCGAAGAGGCGCTGGGGACGATCTCCGAGCAGACGCGCGCGGTGGGTGAGCGGGCGCTGCGGCTGGCCGGGCTGGCCGACGGCAGCGCTCCGGACGGGACGGTCCGCGACGCCAGCGCCGACGCACCGGTGCGAGCCGTTGCGTCGCCGGCTCCGGCCCCGGCGACCAAAACCCCGGCGACCAAGGCCACCCCGGCCACCAAGGCTCCTGCAAACAAGGCTCCGGCGGACAAGGCTCCCGCGAAGCAGGCTCCCGCGAAGAAGGCCCCGGCCGCGAAGGCCCCGGCCGCGAAGGCCCCCGCCGAGAAGACACCGACCAAGAAGGCGGCGGCCAAAAAGGCCCCCGCGAAGACTGCACCGGCCAAGAAGGCCGCTGCGGTGAAGGGTGCCGCCGAACGGGCCGCGGCCAAGAAGGCCCCGGCCCGCAAGGCCGCCCCCACCAAGGCGACGAAGGCCACGCCGACCAAGGCGGCCGCCAAGAAGACGCCGGCCGCGAAGAAGGCCGCCGCGGCGAACAAGGCGACCACAGCCAAGAAGACGACTGCGAAGAAGGCCCCGGCCAAGAAAACGCCTGCCAAGAAGGCCGCTCCGCGCGCCGACTGATCGCTGCCCGCACGTTCCGCCCGTGCGTGGCGTCGTGGGCTGCTGCGGCAATCGGGGCGCACGGGACTAGAGTGTTCGGCGTGGACGTCTTCAGCGTGTTGGCCTATGGGCAGAGTCTGATCATGTTGGTCCTGACTGTGGTCGCAGGGATCGCGGCGGTCGTCGCGCTGATCCACGCGGCCATCCAGCGGCCCGACGCCTTCCCTGCGGTCGACCGGCAGAGCAAGGTGATCTGGGTGGCGATCCTGGCCGCCGCGTCGCTGTTCATCTGGTTCTTCGGTGCGGTGAGCTTCCTGGGCATCATCGGCGTGGTCGCGATGCTCGTGTACCTGGTCGACGTGCGCAAACGTGTGGACGACATCCAGGGCAAATCCTGGTTCAGCAAAAAGGCCTGATGCATCGTGGCGGAGTATCGGATCAACGACCTCGCCGAGGCGTCGGGGGTCAGCGTTCGCAACATCCGGGTCTACCAGGACCGCGGACTGCTTCCGCCGCCCACCATCCGGGGCCGTGCGGGCTGGTACTCCGACCAGCACCTGGTTCGCCTGAACCTCATCTCCCGCATGCTCGAACGCGGGTACACCTTCGCGACGATCAGCGAGCTGCTGCACGCCGCCCACCACGGCATGCGCGTCGAACAGATCCTGCGGGGGTCGCCGAAGGGCGGCCGGTTCCGCAACTTCAAGCGCGCCGCGACGATCACCATCGCCGAGTTGAAGAAGACGCTCAACGCGTCGGATAGGTCCATCGCGCTCAGCCAGAAGCTGGGCCTGCTGGCCAAGGACGGCACGCATTATGCGATCCGCAACCCCGAGCTCCTCGAGGGCGCCGAGGTCCTGGTGAAGGCCGGTGTCGACCTGGAGTTCCTGCTCGACCGCTGGGTGCGGGTCCAGGACGATCTCGAGGACGTCGCCAAGAGCTTCGTCTCGATCATCACCGACACCTACTTCGACGAGAACCTGCCCGACCTCGGTGAGCAGGGCGTCAGCAAGATGGCGGACCTCATCCAGACCGTTCGGCCGATGGCCCACGAGATCGTCGAGACGACGTTCCGCCGGGCTCTCGACGAGCAGATCTCGCAGGCGATCGGACGCGCAGCGACCTACTTCGATGCCGCCACCGGGGACGAAGAACCGGACCCAGCGACGCCGGAATCGACCGGTGACCAGCCGGGCGCCGGCTATGAGACAACGGATATTGGTACATTGAACACCGAGACGGGGCGCTGAACGAGGCGCCCCCGCACGGAGCCCCGACCTGAGGGGTTCCACGTAGCGAGGAGTGCCGGTGAAGCGGAAATTATTGGTGAATGTCGGCGGGATCGCGACCGCCGTCGGTGCGGGCGTGATCGGCCTCGGAGTCGGCACGGTGCTCGCGGGGATCACCCGGGATGCGCTGCGCACCTCGACCGCGGTCGACGACGGCCCCGACGATCTGCTCTGCGAGCCCGAGGCGGCCCCCCTGCGTCAGACGGTGCGGACGCCCGACGGCACCGCACTGAACGTCGAGATCTACGGTGCCGACGACGACGATCCCGAGGGGGATGTCATCGTGATGGTCCACGGCTGGACCTGCAACACGGCCTACTGGTACCCGCAGATCAACCACCTCATCACGCCCGACGCCGGTGACCGTCGCGTCGTCGTCTATGACCAGCGTGGGCACGGACGCTCGGAACGGGGACGTGCCCGCCCGACGGTGGCGATGCTCGGACAGGATCTCGACGCGGTGCTCGAGGCGGCAGTCCCGAGTGGTCGTCGCGCAATTCTGGTGGGGCACAGCATGGGTGGGATGACCATCATGTCGTGGGCCGCTCAGTTCCCGGAGAAGGTCGGCACCAAGGTGTCCGCCGCGGTGCTCGTGTCGACCGCGGCCAACGCCGTCATGGAGAACCACGGACTCGTACCCGTCGATCTGCCCGCCTACGCGCGGCCGTTCACGCCGTTCGTCACCAAGGCGATCACTTCGGTTCCGGTTCCGATCCCGAAAACCCAGTACGGCGTGAAGTTCTCGCACTACATCGCCCTCGGACCGAACGCGCGCAAGTCGCATGTCGACTTCGTCGACGAGATGGTCGGCTCCTGTCCGCCGCGGGCGCGGGCCGGGTGGGGTTCGGCGATGGGCAAACTCGATGTCACCGCAGGACTGGAGGCGCTGACGGTGCCCACGGTGGTGGTCGTCGGCACCGAGGATCGGCTCACCCCGCCCCGGCACGCCGAGCAGATGGCAGAGGTTTTGCGTCGCAACGGTTCTCTGCGCGATCTGGTCGTCTACGAGGGCGTCGGGCACATGTCGAGCATCGAAGCGGCAGAGCGCTTCAACGAGATGCTCGACGAGCTGGTCGCCGACGTGTCACGGACGGAGCAGCCGGTCAGTTGAATCGGGCCGACCGGCCGGTCGTCAGAGCACGCAGTTGACGAAGACCGGCTCGGGTCGCAGGGTGACGCCGAAGGAGTCGAGGACGCCGTCACGGACCTCGCGCGCCAGCGTCAGTAGCTGTTCGGTGGTTGCCGAACCCCGATTGGTCAGCGCCAGAGTGTGTTTCGTCGACAAGCGGACCGGGGCGTCGGCCGACGGGTAGCCGCGGCCGAAACCGGCCCGTTCGATCAGCCAGCCCGCCGACAGTTTGATCGCGGTGGGGGCGTCGGCGTCCGAGGGGTTCGGTTGCGGGCCTGCGGGATAGGACGGGATCGCCACGTCGGCGCCGACCCTCGCCGCGATCCGTTCGAGGATTGCCGGGGCATCCTCGCCGTCGACGATCGGATTGGTGAAGAACGAACCGGCACTCCACGTGTCGAAGTCATCGGAGTCGAGGACCATGCCCTTGCCGCGACGCAGGCCGAGTACCGCCTCGCGGGCGGTGGCGGCGTCGACGCGATCGCCGGGCTCGACGCCGACCGTCGTGGCCAGTTCTCGGTACCGGATCGGCTGGCTCGTGCGGTCCTCGTTGAGCCAGAAGGACACCGCGACCACCACGAAGTCGTTGCGGTGCTTGAGATTACTGGTGCGGTAGCCGAGTCCGAGCTCGGTGGGGGTGACCCAGCGTAGGTTGCCCGACCGGCGGTCGAGGACCTGGACCGACCGCAGGATGTCGGCGACCTCGACTCCGTATGCCCCGACGTTCTGCACCGGCGTCGCCCCGGCCGCGCCGGGAATCCCCGACAGGCACTCCAGTCCGCCGAATCCCGCCTCGACGGTCGCGCCGACCAGGTCGTCCCAGCCCACGCCGGCGTCGGCGACGACGTGCGAGCGGCCCGACTCGCGGCCCGAGCCGAACTCGATGCGGCTGCTCGCAAGCACCACGGCGGTGCCGTCGAAGCCCGCGTCGCCGATGACGAGGTTGGACCCGCCGCCGATCACCAGCACGGGTTCGGATCGTTCGTCGAGCTCCTGAATGGTCTCGACGATGCTGCGCGTGTCCGGGCAGCGCACGATCTCGCGGGCGGGGCCGCCCAGACGCAGGGTGGTCAGCTCGGCGAGGGGCGCGCTCAGCGGCGTCTGCGTGTCGGTCACGCGTTAAACGTTAACCGGCGACCGGTAGCGTTCTCTTCATGGCGAGCAAGCTTCAGCACTCGGTGTCCTATCCGTTCTCCACCGAACGGCTCTGGGCGCTCTACATCACCGAGCAGTACTGGCACGATCTGGTGGAGCGGATGAACTCCGGTCACGGCCACGTCGAGAAGGTGGACATCGCGGGCGACACCGTGACCGTCGAGATGAATCAGGGCATCCCCGCGGAGAAGCTCCCGTCGGCGGTCACCAAGATCATGCCCGGCGACCTCCGGATTCCCCGGAAGAACACATATCGGCTGGTCGGGGGCCGGATCGAGGGCGAGATCCACGCCACGGTCGAGGGTGCCCCGGTGCCGGTGAACGTGAACGGGACCATCACCACCGCAGGCGATCCCGCCGCCAGCGACTGCTCCGCAGAGGTGTCGGTGAACCTGCCGATGTTCGGCGGGAAAATCGAGAAGGCCGTGGTCAGCGAGCTGGTCGGCCTGCTCGATCACGAGCGTGGGCACACCGTCGATTGGGAGTCGGAAAATCCGCTGACGTAGCCTGGTCGTCATGGCACGACGGCTCAGCTACTCCGCTCGCTACACCCACCCTGCGGAGAAGCTCTACCAGGCGCAGAGCATCAAGCAGTACTGGGACGACATGATGGCGGGATTCCAGATGATCTCGCCACACTGCGAGGTCGCCTCCTTCACCTCCGACGAGACCGGGATCAAGGTCGTTCTCAAGCAGACGATCGGTCGCGACCAGCTGCCCCCGCTCGCGCAGACGGTGATGATGAAGGACATGGTCATCACGCGTGAGGAGACCCTCGGTCCGTTCGACCCGGACAACACCAAGGGCACCTACAACGCGTCGATCCCCGCGGGTCCGGGCAGCCTCAACGGCTGGCAGGAACTGTTCCCCACCGACGAGGGCTGCACGATCCGCCGGACCAGTGAGGCGAAGGTCTTCGTCCCGTTCGTCAACGGCAAGCTCGAGCAGATGATCCTCATCAACCTGGTCGATCTGTTCCGAGCCGAGGCCGAGTACGCCAAGGACTGGATCGACAAGAACTTGTGAGTCGAACCCCCGGGCAGCAGTCCGGGCGACGGCTGTCGAACAGTCCGATCGGCCGGGTGACGCGCGGGACGACCAACATCAACCGTCTGCGCCGGGTGGATCGGTGGATGGCGCATGAACCGGCCGTGATCGCGGCTCTCGATGTTGCCCGTCCGCTGGTCGTCGACCTCGGTTACGGCGCACGCCCCGACACCACCGTCGAGATGGCCGGCCGGCTCCGCCGTGTCGCCCCCGACCTGGAGATGGTCGGACTCGAGATCGACCCGGCACGCGTCGTCGACCCGCGCGACGGTGTCCGGTTCGCGGTCGGCGGTTTCGAGATGGCGGGTCTGCGTCCCCGGGTGGTGCGCGCCTTCAACGTCCTACGCCAGTACGACGAGACCGAGGTCGACGACGCATGGGCCCGGCTGCGTGCGGCCCTGTCGCCGGGCGGGGTGATCGTCGAGGGCACCTGCGACGAGATCGGGCGGCGCTGCACGTGGGTGCTGCTCGACGACGCGGGGCCGGTCAGTCTGACGCTCTGCTGGGCGCCGGGACATTCCGAACGCCCCTCCGATCTCGCCGAGCGTCTGCCCAAAGCGCTCATCCACCGCAATGTGCCCGGTGAGAAGATCCACGACCTGCTCGCACTCGCGGACCAGTGCTGGGACATCGCCGCCCCGCTGGCGCCGTACGGGCCGCGCATCCGCTGGCGTCATGCCCTGGACCTGCTGCGCGAACGTGGCGTCGACTGCGTCGTCACCCGTCGTCGGACGTCGGACAACGTGCTGACCGTCCCGTGGGAGGCCGTCGCCCCGTCGGAGTAACCGCGGAGGAAGTCGGCGGTGCCGGCGGCGTCGGGCACTACTGTGGCGGCTATGCGTGTGGCGATGGCTCAGATCAGTTCGACCGACGATCCGGGCGAGAACCTGGAGACCCTACGTGCGGCGACGCAGGACGCGGCATCGCGCGGGGCGCGCCTGGTCGTGTTCCCGGAGGCGACCATGTGCCGGTTCGGTGTCCCGCTGAGACCGGTGGCGGAGGATCTCGACGGGCCGTGGGCCAGTGCGGTGTCGGAGGTCGCGGTGTCGGCGGGTGTGACCGTCGTGGCCGGGATGTTCACCCCGTCCAACGACGGGCGCGTGTTCAACACGGTGCTCGTCGCGCACCCCGACGGGTCGCGGCAGGGATACGACAAGCTGCACCTGTACGACGCCTTCGGGTTCCGGGAATCCAAGACCGTCGCAGCCGGTTCGGAACCGCTGACCTTCGAGGTCGACGGCGTCACCGTCGGGGTGGCCACCTGCTACGACATCAGGTTCCCCGCCCTGTTCACGAACCTTGCACGACGCGGCGCGCAGCTCGTCGTCGTGCCGACGTCCTGGGGCGCCGGCCCCGGCAAGATCCATCAGTGGCAGGTGCTCGCGACGGCAAGGGCGCTGGATTCGACGACGTTCGTCGTCGCCGTGGGGCAGGCACTTCCCCCGGACGAGGCGGTCGCCGGTTCGGGTGCGCCGACCGGGATCGGACACAGCCAAATCACAGACCCTTTCGGTACCGTGGTCGCCGCGTACCCGGAGACGGTCGGTGTCGATGTCCACGACCTCGACCTGGCCCTGGTCGAGAAGGCTCGTAAACAATTGGCGGTCCTCGCCAACGAGCGAGAGCTGCCTGCCGGCGGTGCGGTGCCCAGGATGGTCGCACCCACCGGCGAACGGCTTCGAGAGTCCGACGACCGAGGACGGAACCCATGAGCGACAACAAGACTCCCGGTGATGACCCCCGAGACCAGGGTGAGTCGCACGATCCCATCGAATCCGCAGGACCCACCGAGCCCACCGGCAACACCGGAGCCGCCGAACCGGCCGGTGACGACTGGCGTCCGGTCGAGGACGTCGATCCCGCCGAGGCGGGTACAGGCAGTCCCGAGACGGGGGAGACCGAACAGTTCCCGACGACCCCGATTGCGCCCGGGGCACAGGCATATTCGAGCGTGCCGCCCTCGGAGGCCGACACCACCGACCTGAGCGGTGGGCTCGGTCAGCCGGGCACCGCTCAGTTCGCGCCCGGGGAGACCCCCTATGGCGACGACTCGAGCGAACCCCTGCAGACGCCGGGCAGCGGTCCGGTGCTGACCTCGCCGCGGAAACGACGCAGCACCAAGAAGATCGTGGCGCTGAGCACCATCGCGGTGCTGCTACTGGTGGTCATCGGTGCGGTCGGCAGCGAGCTCTATCTCCGTAACAAGGTGACGAACTGCCTCGAGGAGTCGTTCAGCGGTCTCACGGGCGTCCCCACCTCGGTGTCGTTGAGCCGCAAGCCGATCATCCTGCAGGGCAGTGGCGACGTTCCGTACGTCCAGGTCGACACCAAGGACGGCTCCGACGCCGACGGCGTGCGTCTGCACATGCGCGCCGACGGTATCTCCGGTGACAACAGCACCACCGACATCCGCAGCCTCAAGGGCGACGGCTTCATCCCCTTCGAGCGGATCGTCGAACTCAGCAAGGAGGGCGCTCCCGCCGGGGCCGGCGGCCAGAGCACCGGCAACGGCGCGAGCCCGGTCGGCTCCGTCGAGGAGATCACCGGCAATGCGGCCGACGGCACCTTCGAGGTCCAGGCCGGTTTCCCGGTCATGTTCTTCTCCGTCCCGGTCTCGGCGACGATCAAGCCCGTACTCAAGGGCGGCCGGGTCGAGTTCGAGGTCGTCAAGGCCAGCGCACTGGTGTTCGGCATCCCGCCGGACTTCGCACAGCAGATCGTCGACCAGGTCACCACGTCGGCACTCGGCCCGTTCTTCGACGAGGTCCAGGTCGATCAGCTCAAGGTCACCGACACGGGTCTGGAGTTCGCGATCAGCGGCTCGGACGTCCAGCTGACCAACGAGATGACCGGCAACGAACAACAGTCGGGATGCTCGGTCTGATCGGTGGGCGACCCCTCGCCGTCTCGCTCGACGCCGCCTAATGCTGTTCGCGTGTCGGCGGTTCGACCTTGAGTAACCACACGGTGGGTCCGTCGGTGAGGTCGAACTCGGCGTACACCTCACCGCCCCAACTGCGGCGGGACACCTCCCGCAGGTCTGGATCGCCGGTGCCGAGAGTCACCAACAGGCCTCGGCGGCCGGCGTCGTCCACGATCGGCTGGAGCAGATTCGACAGAGCTCTACTCAGTCGATGGTCCGGGTGAACCAAGCCGAACACCAGACTGACAGTGCCCGGCAGCATCGAGTTCCTGGTCTTCTCCCGGAGTTCGGTGAACCGTTCCAGGAATCCGTCGAGGGTGGTGACGAAATGCCGTGTGCGAGCTCTCAGGTCGTCATCCACCGGTTGCGTCTCGTGGTCCGGCTCGGACGCTGCGACCATGGCCATCAGTTCACCCGTCTGGGTGAACTGGCCGTACAAGCCGGGAAGGTAGTCGGTGAACAGCACATCGCCGAACCACCGGTAGGCATCGACCTCGGCGCTCCGTCCGAGAAGCCATGCGTACATCGGCACCTCTCGCAAGCCGCTCTCCAGCAGGTCGAGTGCCTGGCCGCGGTCGGCAGCGGTCAACGGCCGGGTGTGCGTTATCGGGGCGCGCGTGTTCACACCGCAATATCAGCACACCGCAGCCCCCGGGGTGAGCCACTCCCCTCGAATGTGCGTCCGGCGCCAGACGGTCTGCGCCCGCCGCGACGCGCCCTGGGGCAGAGCGTGACTCAGCCGAGGACGTTGCCCGGGTTCTCGAACAGCTCGGAGTAGTCTCGCCCAATGCGCGTAGCCCCCTCGATGAGCCGAGACGAGGTACGAGCCCTCATCAGCGTCGTCGGCACCGCACTGAAGGCCTCTCCCTGGGTGCTCGCGGGGTTCGTCGTCTTCCAGTTCGTGAGCGTGTTCACCTCACTGGCGCAGCCGGCGTTGAACGCCGCGATCATCGACGACGGAATCCTGCGCGGAGACGTGGGGACCATCAAGTTCGTGGGACTGCTGATGGTCGCGGTGGCCGTGGTCAATCTCGGGGTCTCTCTCGGTGCCACCTACCTCGCCTCGCACCTGTCGGCGAGTTCCGCCCGAGATCTGCGCGGCCGGGTCAATGGTCGGATCGGCACCTTCACCGACCAACAGGTCGCCCGGCTGGGTCTGTCCAGCCTGCTGACCAGATCCACCGGCGACGTGGGACAGATCCAGGGCTTCCTCTTCATCTTCCTCACGATCGTCGTGACCGCGCCGCTCATGCTGTTCGGTGCGCTGGTGCTCTCCCTGTCGCAGGCGTGGCAGATGTCGCCGGTGATCTTCGTGGCGGGGCTGATCCTCGTCGTGCTGGTCGGGGTGCTCGTGCGGCGCATCGTCCCGTGGGCTGCACGCCTGCAGCGTCGGCTCGACGCGATCAACCGTGTGCTGCGCGAACAGTTGCGCGGCATACCGGTGATCAGGACGTTTCGGCAGGAGGCCCGCGAGCGCGCGCGCTTCGCGGTGGAGAACGACGACCTCACCGACGTCGCCCTGCGGCTGGGACGGACTCAGGTGCTGCTGCTCCCGACCGTGACCGTGGTGTCCAATCTCGCCGGGGTCGCGGTGGCGGGGCTGGGTGCGATCTTCGTCGACAGGGGCGAGATGCAGATAGGTCAGATCGCGGCGGCGGTCGGGTATCTCGGCCAGATCCTGCTCGCTGTATCGTTGCTGACGGTGATCGCCGGCGTCATCCCGCGCGCGGTCACCAGCGCGGGTCGCATCACCGAGGTCCTCGACACCGAGGTCCTCGAACCCGGCGACGCCGAGGGCGGGGCGACGTCGTCGGCACCCGTCGTGGTCTTCGACTCCGTATCCGTCGGTTTTCCCGGCGCCGACGCCCCCGCGGTCGACGCCGTCTCGCTGACGTGTGTAGCCGGCACGGTGACCGGTTTCCTCGGCGGAACCGGCAGCGGCAAGTCGACGCTGCTGTCGTTGCCGCTGCGGTTCTCCGATCCCGATTCGGGCCGGGTGCGGTGGAACGGCGCCGACGTGACCGGCCTGGCGCCGGCGTGGGTACGCGCGCGGACCGCCTTCGTCGGGCAGGGCGCCGCGCTGGTGACCGGCACGATTGCCGACAACCTGCGGATCGGCCGTCCCGACGCCACCGTCGACCAGATGTGGGACGCTCTCGAGGTGGCCGCGGCACGGGACTTCGTCGAGGCGCGGCCCGAGGGTCTCGGGGCGCGCGTCGCGCAGGAGGGCCGCAACTTCTCCGGGGGCCAGCGACAGCGCCTGGCGCTGGCCCGCGCAGTCCTACGACGTCCTGCCCTGTACGTGCTCGACGATCCCTTCAGCGCCCTCGACGTCGACACCGAGCAGCAGGTCATCGCCAATCTGCGGCGCGCACACCCGGAGGCGACGGTGCTGATCGCGGCACAGCGGGTCTCGTCGGTCCGGCACGCCGACACCATCGGTGTCCTGGAGGACGGCCGTCTCGTCGCCGTCGGCACCGACGAGACCCTCCGCGTCGACAGCGAGATCTACCGCGAGATCGCCTACGCACAGGCGGTCACCAATGTCTGACGTCCGGCGAGACGACTCGCTCCGATGGCTGCTGCGGCAGCTTCACCTGACCCGGGGACGCGCCGTCGCGATCTCGCTGTGCGCGATCGTGGCGTCGCTGGGCGCGGTCGTCGGACCGATCCTGTTCGGTGTGGTCACCAATGTGATCGTCGACGGGACGACCGGTGCCGGCGGCATGGACTGGCGGCTCCTCTGGACGGTGCTCGGCGTGCAGGCGGCCGTCTATCTGCTCGTAGCCGGTCTGACGTTCACGCAGGGGCAGATGCTGACCATCGCGGTGCAACGATCCGTCGCGGGTCTGCGCACGCGGATCGAGGACAAAGTCCACCGGCTGCCGCTGCGCTACTTCGAGTCGAACAATCGCGGCGTGCTCGTCAGCAAGCTCACCGCGCACACCGACAATGCCGCCACCGTGATCGCTCCGGTGCTGGTCACCGTCCCCACAAACGCGCTGACGCTCCTCGTGGTCACCGTCGTCCTGTTCGTCGTCTCGCCGCTGCTGGCGATCGTCGCGCTCGTCGCGGCACCGGTGTCGGCGGCGGTGTCGGTCGTCATCGCGCGCCGGGCACGACCGTTCCTGGAAACCAGGTGGACCACCACGGCCGCCCTCACCGGTCACCTCGAGGAGGAGCTGAGCGCGCGGCGCATGCTGCAGGCGTACAACGCCGAACCCCTTGCCCGGCGCCGCTTCGATGCCCTCAACGAGAAGCTGTTCGGTTCGACACGCTCTGCCCAATGGGCTGCCGGCACACTGGCACCGATCCTCACCGCGATCAACGCCGTGGTGTTCCTGATCCTGGCGGTCCTCGGCGGCGTCATGGTCGTCGACGGCACCCTGAGTCTCGGCGCCGCCCAGGTGGCCATCCTCTTCGCGCAGCAATTGTCCTCGGCCGTGCGGGAACTCGCCGGTTTCGTCACCAAGGTGCAATCGGGCACGGTCTCGGCGGGCAAGGTGCGCGAGGTGCTCGACGAGCCGGAGGACGGCGACTCGGAGACCCACGCGGCGATCGGTGAGGCGACGGATGCGCCCGGGCGTCATCGCCGACCGCCGGAGATCGTCTTCGACGACGTCGCTTTCGCCTACGAGGAGAGCACGCCGGTCCTCGGTTCGGTGAGTTTCCGGATGGAGCCGGGGACGACGACGGCGATCGTCGGCTCGACCGGGGCGGGCAAGACCACCATCACCAATCTGCTGCAGGGCTTCTACCGTCCGACCGCAGGGGTGATCACGATCGACGGTGACGACACCGCCGACCTCGGCCCGCACGGGCTGCGCGAGGGCATGGCGGTCGTGACCCAGGAGCCGTGGCTGTTCACCGGGACCGTGCGCGACAACATCGCCTACGGGATGTCCGACGACGCCGCGGTGGACCGTGCGGTCCACGACGGTCATCTCGACCAGATCGTCGCGACGCTGCCCCAGGGCCTCGACACCGTCATCGGGCAGGAATCGGAGAACCTCAGCGCGGGGGAGAAGCAGCTCGTCACCGTCGCCCGGGCCATCGCGGCCTCGCCCCGCATCCTCATCCTCGATGAGGCGACCAGCGCGGCCGATCCCCGCACGGAGTTGCTCGTGCAGCGGGCGCTGCAACGGCTGCGCGCCGGCACGACAACCCTCCTGATCACCCACCGGATGGCCACCGCCGCACTCGCGGACCAGATCGTCGTCCTGGAGAAGGGGACGATCGTCGAATCGGGGGCTCACGACGAACTCGTCGGTGCCGGTGGGGTCTACGCACGACGCTGCGGCGTCGATTCGGCATCGCGTGCCGAATGAATCACCACTGGTCAGAGGACTTTTGCAGGAGTAATGATCCGTTTCGTGAAACGAATTGAAGAATTCGTCTCGTTTCGACTAATCGTTTGACCCACTTCGACGAGAAGCGCGGAATCGAAACTTACCGAACGGAAAGTTACGGCAACGAAGGTTGGGGCACGAATTTGTCGATTTGCCACCCAAACGTTGCATCAACGTTGCTAATGGTCATTCTTTCCGAGGTTTAATGGACGCTCGTCCAACTGTATTCAATTGTTCGTATTAGTGGGGGCCGCTGAGCTGGGCTTTTATGACATCGAGCGATGGCGGAAAGGAATATTCGTGACAAGTCCCCAGAAATAATGGAGACATCTCCGAGACGGATATGTAATCTCTGTCTCGAGCCGCCGCGAAGGTGGGAGTAGGCGGGTCGATTCGAAACTTCCCCCAAAGGACAAAGGAGCATCATGGCTGACGCGATCGAAGGCGTAATCGGCGACATCGTCGAAGGTTTGCTCGTGGAACTGGTGACCGGCTCGATCGAGGGTTCCTCCGAGTCGTAGTTCGACGATCTTCTCGAATCGCCTCACGGCCTCGGCTGTGAGGCGATTCGTATTGAAAGGGCCCGATCTGCCGGCGGATGAGGGTCCGGGCAGGTGAATGATCCGCCGTGTGGGTCCGCCCGGTGGCCCGACACGATACGGTCCATCTGACAGAACCACGCCCGCCCGGGGCCAAGCGGGACTCGACGAGGAGGAATGTATGAACCAGCGTCTGCGCAGGTGCGGCGCCGCGATCGCGGTCGCTCTGGGCATCGGGCTCACGATGTCGGCCACCGGTACGACAGGCGTTGCGGCGGCGGCACCGAGTCTGGTGACGGCGGGTTCGCCCACCGAACGGGTCACCGACATCGTCGTGCATTCCGATGCGATGAACAGGGACATCCCGCTGACGGTCATCAAGCCGGCCGACGAGTCCAAGCCGCGCGGTGTCCTCTACCTCCTCAACGGTGCGGGCGGCGGTGAGGACGGTGCGAACTGGCTCGCGAAGACCGACATCGTCGAGTTCACCAAGAACAAGAACCTCTACGTGGTCATCCCGAACCAGGGTCGGTTCAGCTATTACACCGACTGGGAGAAGCCGGATCCCGAGCTCGGTCTGTTCAAATGGTCGACCTTCCTCGGCAAGGAATTGCCGCCGGTCTTCGACGCCAACTTCAACACCTCCGGGCGCAATGCGATCGGCGGTATCTCCTCGTCGGGAACCTCGGTGCTGAACCTGGCGATCGAGCACCCCGGCCTGTACAAGGCCGTCGGTGCCTACAGCGGGTGCCCGACGACCGCCGACCCGTTCGGCCAGAACAGCATCCGGCTGGTGGTCGAAGCGCGCGGCGGCGGCGACGCCACGAACATGTGGGGGCCGTACAACGGGCCCGGGTGGCGCAAACACGACCCGGTCATCAATGCCCACAAGTTGCGTGGCACCAAGCTGTACATCTCCAACGCCACCGGTCTGCCCGGGGAGTACGACAACCCGGCGTACGTGAAGAAGGTCGACAAGCTCGCCGATCAGATCGTGGTCGGCGGCATCATCGAGGGCGGCACCATGGCGTGCACCCTGCAGCTGGTGAACCGCCTGCAGCAGTTGAACATCCCGGCGACGGTCGACCTCCCCGCGGCTGGCACCCACTCCTGGGGCTACTGGGAAGACCAGCTGCACCGCTCGTGGTCGTTCTACGAGCGGGCGCTGAACTAGTTGAAGATCACGGTCTTCCGGCCGTGCACCAGGACGCGATCCTCGAGGTGCCAGCGCAGTCCGCGGGACAGGACCAGCGTCTCGATGTCGCGTCCCTGACGCACCATGTCGGTCACCGAGTCGCCGTGATCGACCCGGATCACGTCCTGTTCGATGATCGGTCCGGCGTCGAGATCGGCGGTGACGTAGTGGCACGTCGCGCCGATCAGCTTGACGCCCCGGGCGAAGGCCTGGTGGTACGGGCGGGCACCGATGAAGCTCGGCAGGAAGCTGTGGTGGATGTTGATCGCGCGGCCGGCCCAGGCTTCGCACAGTTTCGGCGGCAGGATCTGCATGAACCGTGCGAGGACCACGGCGTCTGGCTGGTAGCCGTCGACGATCCGGGCGAGTTCGGCGAAGGCCTCGGCCTTGCGCTCACCGAACGGGACGTGGTGGAACGGGATCTCGAAACGTGTTGCCAGCTCTTCGAGTTGGGGATGGTTGCCGACGACAGCCCGGATGGTCGCCGGTAGCTCGCCGCGGTGCGCGCGACCCAGAAGGTCGATGAGGCAGTGGGTTTCCTTGCTCACCAGCAGCACCACGGACTTGGTGTCACGGGTGTCGGTGAGGCGCCACTCGGTCTCGGGGCCGAGTTCGTCGGCGACCTCGGCGGCGAACCGCGCGCGGAGTTCGTCGGCGGTGAACGCCACCTCGTCGGCGCGGATGGCCTGCCGGGTGAAGAACCAGCCGGTGTCGTCGTCGGAGTGGTACGCGGCCTCGGTGATCCAACCCCCGACATCGGTCAGGAAGGTCGAGATGCGGGCGACGATGCCCGTGCGGTCGGGGCAGCCGAGCGTCAGCACGTATCGATGCTCGGTCTGGTCGGTGGGGGTCAGCTGTCCGCTTGTCACGACCCTCAGTGTGCCAAGCTCGTCGATGTGACGAACACGGACCTGCGGCGTAGCGACGTCGCCGCCATCATCGACCACACACTCCTCAAGCCCGAGGCCACCCGCGCCGACGCGGAGGCCACTGTCGCCGAGGCCGCCCGCCTCGGCGTCTTCGCGGTGTGCCTGTCGCCGTCGATGCTCCCGATCGACACCGGTGACCAGCGATCCTGCGTGGTCGCCGGCTTCCCCTCGGGTAAGCACCACTCCCTGGTCAAGGCTGCCGAAGCCCGCCTGGCGGTGGACTCCGGGGCGCATGAGGTCGACATGGTGATCGATGTCGGCGCCGCGGTCGACGGCCGGTTCGACGAGGTGTTCGCCGACGTCCTGACCGTGCGTGAGGCGATCGGGGATTCGACGCTGCTCAAGGTGATCATCGAGTCCGCGGCGCTCCTGCAGCTCGCCGGACCCGACACGGTCACCGAGGTGTGTCGCCGTGCCGAGCAGGCCGGCGCAGGAATGGTGAAGACCTCGACCGGCTTCCATCCCGCAGGCGGCGCGAGTGTCGAAGCGGTGCGGTTGATGCGCGCCGCGGTCGGTTCCCGGGTCGGCGTCAAGGCGAGCGGTGGCATCCGGACGGCCGAGTTCGCCGCCGAACTCATCGCGGCGGGCGCGACCCGCCTGGGCTTGTCGTCGTCGGCGACTGTGCTGGACGGTTTTCCGGAGTAGGTCAGCCGACCGGGGCCGTTTTCTGTTCGAGATCGGCCATCACCAGGCTTGCGTTCGCCGCGGCGCCGGCGGAGACGCCCTCGCCCATCGCGACCGTCACCATCGCGTGGATGGTGGTGGTGTTACCCACCGCCCACACACCCGGAATCTCGGTCTCACCCATGGGCCCCGTCTCCACGAGCCCGCCCGCGGGCCCGTCGCCGAGGGTTCCGCCGAGACGCTCGAACAGCTCGCCGCGCACCACGAACCGGGGGGACACCACGACCGCATCGACGTCGAGCACGGTGCCCTCCGACAGCAGCACGCCGCCGAGGCGTTCGGAGTCTGCATCCTCGCGGACCAGAACCCGTTCGACGGTGTGGTCGATGATGTCGATGTCGGACGCGATCAGATGCGACCGATCGTCCTCGGACAGCGCGTCGGAAGCATGGGCGATGACCGTGACCTGATCACTGAGCTGCCCGAACATGAGTGCCTGATGCGCCGACATGGGCGCGGTGGCGATCACGGCGATCCGTTTGCCGCGAACCTCGTAGCCGTGGCAGTACGGGCAGTGGAGGACATCGCGCCCCCAGAGCTCCGATACCCCGTCGATGGCGGGCAGCTCGTCGACGAGGCCGGTCGCGAGGATCACGCGGCGCGCGGTCACCGTGTCTCCCGAGTCGACGTCCAGGGTGAACCGGTCGCCGTCGGGGTCGCGCCGCGCGTCGACGACGGTGCCCGAGCGGATTTCGGCGCCGTACCCGATGGCTTCGGCACGCCCGCGAGCCAGCAATTCGAGTGGTGAGATCCCGTCCTGACCGAGAACGTTGTGGACGCCCGCGGCCGGGGCGTTGCGGGGCTCCCCGGCGTCGATGACGACGACCTTGCGCAGTGAACGTGCCAGGACCGTGGCAGCGCTCAGGCCGCCGGCGCCACCCCCGACGATCGCGACGTCGTATTCAGTGGCCGCGGAGTCATTTCGATCGGTGCGGGGGTCTGTCATGACAGCTCACTCTCGAGGGGTCGGGTGTCGGACGGGGCGTCCATGAGGCCGGCGGAGCGCGGCCGGGTGATCCAGAGGTGACGGCCGGCCGTGAAGGACAGGTCGGTACGTCGGTGGACTGAGCGGGGACTGCGCTCATCGATCAGTTCGTCGAGGACGGAGAGGTCGGCGGGGTCGAGAACGTCTGCCAGACGGTGCCGGAACTGGCCGAACCAGTGCCGGGCATAGCGCGCGACCGCCTGACTCGGGCCGCCGGGCCCGACGCGGATGGTCCGACGTTCGAGTACGTCGTGACCGGCTCGGTCGAGCGCGTCGGTCCAGTCTACGAGCGCTTCCCATCCGGCGGTGGCCGCCGCGGCGTGGCAGCGGTCCTCGATCCCGCGCAACTCCGAGTTCTCGGACGTGAAGCGCGGGAGGCCGTCCATCTCGATGATCGCCACGACGCCGCCCGGGGCCAGCACGGAGGCCGCCGCGCGCAATAGCGCCGTGGGGTCGGCGACGTGATGCAGCGACATCGAGGCCCAGAGAACGTCCGGGGAGTGCAACGGTGGCAGGCCGTCGTCGAGGTCGGCGACCACCGTGGCCATCCGTGCGGCGAAACCGCCCGCGGCCGCCCGTTGCTCGACGAGCGCGGCCATCTCGGCGGAACTGTCCACCGCGACGAGTTGCGCGTCGGCGAAGTTGCGTGCGAGCGCCTCGGTACCGGTGCCGGTTCCCGCGCCGAGATCGACGATCCGCTGCGGTGCGCGTCCGAGGCTGCGGCTGATGGTCGCGGCGGCGTCGTCGACATAATCGCCGAGGAGCTCGGCGTCCAGGTCGAGCACCGAAGCCAGATGCACCTGGTCGTGGTGGTGGTCGTGGTGGTGCCCGTGGTGATCGTGGGAATGGGTCATGAGATCGACGGTAGCGCGCCTATGCCTAAACGGCATACCATCTTGCCTATGACGCAAGAACTCGATGCGGTGGTCCGTCAACGCATACGTGGGCTCCGACTCGCCAAGGGCTGGACCCTCGATGCGCTGGCCGCACGGTGCTACCTGTCCCCGTCGACGCTGAGCCGCATCGAGACCGGGCATCGCCGGGTCGCGCTGGACCAGTTGGTCCCCATCGCGCGGGCCCTGGGGACGACGCTGGATCAGCTCGTCGAAGCCGCCGACGACACCGACGTCGTGATCCGTCCCCAGGCGCACGCCGCCGAGGGGATGACGATGTGGCTGCTCTCCCGGGAGAACAGCCCGCAAGGGGTGACGGTCGCGAAGATGCGCTTCGAACGCGAACAGCCGCTCGGTGACCTGCGGGTTCATCCCGGGCGTGAGTGGTTCACGGTGCTCGCCGGCACGGTGCGGCTGCTCCTCGGCGACCGCGCGATCCTCGTCCCGGAGGGGGACGCCGCGGAGTTCTCGACCATGATCCCGCATGCGATCTGCGCCCACGACGGTCCCGCCGAGGTGCTGTCGATCATGGACCATGCGGGCGAGCGCGCCCACATGCCGTC
Organism: Gordonia sp. GN26; assembly: GCF_054823965.1. Classification (NCBI taxonomy): domain Bacteria; kingdom Bacillati; phylum Actinomycetota; class Actinomycetes; order Mycobacteriales; family Gordoniaceae; genus Gordonia; species Gordonia sp. GN26. The sequence continues at coordinate 104,646 of NZ_JSYC01000016.1, forward strand.
CGCGGCGGCCGTAGGCGACGACCCGCAACCGTGAGTCGTCAGCTCCGTGAACGATCACCGCAGATCGGTAGGCTTGTGCGGGTGATGACTTCTCAGGCCCCGGTGAACCGACGCGCTGTGCTCGCCGCGGCCGGGGTCGGCGTACTCGGTGTCGCGATCGCGGCGTGTACGGGTTCCGATGCCGGCCCGGGCGGCGGCGGCAAACCAGACGAACCGAAGGTCCGTCTGACCTTCACCCCTCCGCTCGACGGGGAGGCGCCCAGCCCGATCGCCGAGATCTCGGTGCAGGCCGAGGACGGCACGCTCAACCCCGACGTGAAGCTGACGAACCCGCGCGGGCGGGTGGTCAACGGGCGGCTGTCGGAGGACCGCACGAGCTACACCATCGCCGAGCCGCTGGGATACGGCACTGAATACACCTGGAGCGGAACGGCTCTCGGGACCGACGGGAAGACCGTGCCGGTCACCGGCAGCTTCACCACCCTCGAACCGTCGAGTCAGCTGAACGTCGTGGTCAACATCGGCGACGGCCAGGAGGTCGGCATCGCCGCGCCGATCATCCTGAAGTTCAACGGCACCGTCGAGGACAAGGAGGCGGTGGAGCGGGCGCTCACCGTCACGACGACGCCGCCCACCGAGGGTTCGTGGGCGTGGCTCGGCGAGGACAACGGCTCACGCGTTCACTGGCGTCCCCGTGAGTACTGGGCTCCCGGCACCAAGGTGCACATGGACGCCAAGTTGTACGGCCTCGACCACGGCGACGGCGCCTACGGTGCGGCCGACGTGACCAGCGACTTCTCGATCGGGCGCGCCCAGGTCGTGAAGGCCGTGGAGTCCTCGCACCGGATCGTCGTGATCCGCGACGGCGCCGAGTTGATGTCGTTGCCCTGCAGCTACGGCGGCGGCGACCTCGACCGCAACGTCACCCGTTCCGGTATCCACGTCGTCACCGAGAAGTACGACGAGTTCTTCATGAGCAACCCGGCCGCCGGTTACTTCAACATCCGGGAACGCTGGGCGGTGCGCATCTCCAACAACGGCGAGTTCATCCACGCGAATCCCGAGACGGTCAACGTGCAGGGCACGGCCAACGTCACCAACGGGTGCATCAACCTGTCCGAGGCCGACGCCGAACGCTATTTCCGGGTGGCCGTCTACGGCGACCCGGTCGAGGTCTCGGGTACGCGAATCCCGTTGTCGGAGGCCGACGGTGACATCTACGACTGGATCTTCGACTGGGAGACCTGGCAGGGCATGTCGGCGATCAAGGGCGAGGTGACGGAGTCGTCGGTGCCGGCGACGCCGAGCGGCGCCCCGACCTCCAACGTCCCCGCACCCCGCTAGCCGGTCTTGATGTTCCGTCGTGCCGACGCCTGATCGCGCGGCTTGAGCACGATCTGGTCGAGGTTCACATGCGGCGGGCGGGACGCGACGAAGCCGATGACCTCGGCGACGTCGTCGGCCGTCAGCGGGGTGAGGCCCTCGTAGACCGCGTCGGCGCGTTCCTGGTCGCCCTCGAAACGCACGAGTGAGAAGTCGGTCTCGACCATGCCCGGGCAGATCTCGGTGAGTCGCACCGGCTCGCCGAGCAGTTCGTACCGCAGGGTGCGGTGGGTGATCGCCTGGGCATGCTTGGCCGAGGTGTAGCCGGCGCCGTTGTCGTAGGCCTCGAGCGCGGCGACGGAGGTGATCGCGACGATCAGTCCGTCCCCGGATGCGATCAGCGCGGGGATCAGGGCCTTGGTGATCCGCAGGCTCCCCATGACGTTGGTCTCCCACATCCAGCGCCAGTCGTCGAAGTTCGCGTTGGACACCGGGTCGAGGCCCTTGGCGCCGCCGGCGTTGTTCACGAGCACGTTCACGCGGTCCAGGCCCTCGACGAACGCGGCGACCGAGTCCTCGTCGGTGACGTCGAGCTGCTTTCCGGTTCCGCCGATCTCGGCGGCGAGCGCCTCGACGCGATCGACGCGTCGTGCGCCGAGCACCACGTGGTAACCCTGCTTCGCCAGTTGACGAGCAGTGGCGGCACCGATCCCGGAACTCGCGCCGGTGACGACGGCAATCGGTCGCTGGTCGGTGGTCTGGGCGGCGGCATCGGTGGCGGTGTCAGGGCTCATGGGCCCACCTTACGACGCGTACCGCACCTCGCCCATGAGACCGCCGGAAGCGCCGGCGTGCACTCGCGCACTGCTACATTCGTCCCATGCGTGGGGGAGTGATCCCGGCGGCGCTGCAACTGACGTCCACTCCGGCGGCCGCGGTGTTGCACGCGATCCGGGTCGGTGGGCCGGTGACCAGGGATCAGCTCGCCTCGACGACGGGGTTGTCCGCCGCGACGATCAACCGTCAGGTCCATGCGCTCGCCGCCCACGGTCTCGTCGCCGAACGCCCCGATCTCGCGGGACCGAAAACCATTGGCAGGCCCAAGAACCCGTTGACCATCGACCGGGATTCGCTGTGCGTCGCCGGCCTGCACATCGGTGCGCGACGCTCGGTTCTGGTCATCGCGGATCTCGGTGGACGCACGCTGCACAGCCATGCCGTGCTCACCCCGTCGGGTGATCAGCAGGAGGCGATCGAGCAACTGTGTGCGCAACTCGCCGAGCTCGCCGGTCGGTTCAGCGGGCGCCGTCTGCTGTGGGGCGGGGTGGCGCTCGGCGGTGCGGTCGACGCGGAGGCGGGTGTCGTGGATCACCGGGTTCTCGGGTGGCGTCAACTCCCGGTGGGCGAAACCCTTGCGGACCGGCTCGGCACCCCGGTGTCGGTGTGCGAGCACGTCGAGGCGATGGCCGCCGCAGAACTGTTGCTCGGCGGACCGCGGGACGCGACCGGCACCGGGCTGTTCTTCTACGCCCGCGAAACCGCAGGCATGGCAATGACTCTCGAGGGCCGGGTGCACGTCCCCGAGCGAGGGGCCGGGACCATCGCGCACCTGCCCGTCTCCGCGCCGGTGCTCGCCCCGGGACATACCCGCGTCCGGTTGCAGAACGTCATCGGCGACGACGCCGCACTGGCGGCCGCCCATCGCCTCGGCATCGATCCGGACTCGTCGCGCATCGTCGACGAACGCGCGCGGGTGCTCGGGGAGGCGGTCGCGATGATCCGCGACGTGATCAACCCGGACACGATCGTCGTCGCCGGCGACGCGTTCGCGGCGCACCCGCACGGCCTCGCACCGGTACAGGCGGCCTTCGACGAGGCCTCGACGCTCGACCGGCCGCTGGAGATCGCGCCGTCGAGATTCGGTGTGCACGTTCAGGAGAGCGCCGCGGTCGTGGTGGCGCTGAGTGTCATCTACGCCGATCCGATCGCCGCCGTCGCCACCCTCTGACGGGCAGACCGTCTCCGGGCGGGACCGCCCCGTGTGCCGTGCCGGGATTCATCACCTACGGTGGGGGCATGACCTTGCCCCGCGATGTTGCCGCACGCCTCGAGGTGAGCATCGACGACCCGACTGAACTCGAGATGCAGATCACGGTGGCGAAGCTGCCCGGCCTACAACTGGCCGAGGAACTCAGGATCGAGCTGGACGGCAGTCCGGTCGACGTGGAGGAGCTCGTCGCCGACCACGGGTCGCGCATCCACCGGATGCAGCTCGGCCGTGGATTGCTGACCATCGACTACACCGCCGAGGTCCTCACCGCCGCGAACCCGATCCCGGTGGAGAGCACCGACCGGTCGCGATACCTGCGCCCCAGCCGATATGCCGAGTGCGACAAGTTCTTCGGCTTCGTGGCCGGCCAGTTCGACCTGTCGCTGCCGGAGGGGGAACTCCTCAATCAGGTGGCGACCTTCGTCGAGCAGCGGCTGAACTACATCCCGGGTGCCAGCGATCCCATCGACGGAGCTGCCGACACCCTGCTCGCCGGGGCGGGTGTGTGCCGCGACTACGCACACCTCGTCGTGGCACTGTTGCGTGCGTTGAACATCCCGGCGCGGCTCGTCGCTGTCTATGCACCCGGATGTTCGCCGATGGACTTCCACGCTGTTGCCGAGGCGATCATCGACGGCGAATGGGTGGTCGTCGACAGCACGCGCCTGGCCCCGCGACAATCGCTGGTGCGTATCGCCACCGGGCGCGACGCCGCGGACACCGCGTTCCTCGACAACCACCGCGGCACGATCACGCTCAACAAGTACGAGGTGACCGCGACCGTTCGCGGTGAACTGCCCTACGACGACGCGACCGCCCGGGTCATGATCGGCTGAGCCGGTTCAGGCGTCGAGCACGGCTCGGCGTTCGGTGGCCACGTGATCGAGGACGGCGGCGACGTCGTCGGTGTCCTCGATCCGGAATCCGGCCGCGGTGGCACCGTCGCCGACCTTGATACCGATGTCGCCGGCCTCGGGCCGCAGGTGCGCGAAGGCCTTCTCGTCGGTCACGTCGTCGCCGAGGTAGATGACGACATCGCAGTCGAGTCGCTCCCGCAGGGTGTCGAGCGCGTGCCCCTTGCTGGTCTCGATGACCGCGAGTTCGAGCACGCTCTTCCCCTCGGTGGAATGCACACCCTCCCAGGAGCCGGGGCCGGACCGGGCGCACTCGAGTGCCGCCACGGCGTCATCGGGATCGGCGTTGCGTACATGCAACACGGTGCTCGCCGGCTTCGTCTCGACCGTCGAACCCGGGAAACGTGCTGAGATGTCCCGCAATTCGTCGATGAGCCGGACGAGCAGGGCGCGTGCTGCGTCGGTCACCTCGACCGCGAACCCGGTGTCGAACTCGCTACCGTGACTCCCGACCAGCGTCACCGGTGCACCCAGGCCGGAAAGGTCTGCGAGGACGGCGAGTTCGCGCCCCGAGATGACCGCGACCTCGGTGTCGGCCAGTGCTGCGGCCGCCTCGAGTGCGGTGATCGATGCCGGGTTCGGGACAGCATCTTCAGGGCGCGACACGATCGGCGACACGCATCCGTCGTAGTCCGACGCGACGAGCAGCCGACGTGCACGCGCGGCCACGCCGAGGGCGGCCCGCAGGTCCGCGGGAATCCCGGTGTCGCTCATGTGTTGTCGAGGGAATCTTCGACCAGGTGCACACCGCGGTTCGGTTCCAACTCGGTCTCCGAGTTCTCCCCGAGCGTGCCGAGGAAGCTGCGTGCCCACTTGTCGACGTCGTGGGCGAGCACCTGGCGACGCAACGCCCGCATACGGCGGCGTCCCTCGTGTTCGCTCTGGTTCACCGCGGCCTCGATGGCGTCCTTGACCCCGTCGAGGTCGTAGGGGTTGGCCTGGTAGGCCGAGCGCAATTCTGCTGCGGCACCGGTGAACTCGCTGAGCACCAGAGCGCCGCCGAGATCACTGCGGCAGGCCACGTACTCCTTGGCCACGAGATTCATGCCGTCGCGCAGCGGTGTCACCAGCATGACGTCGGCGGCGACGAAGAAGGCGATCAGCTCGTCGCGCGGCACCGGCCGGTGCAGATACTGGACGACCGGCCGGCTCACCGTGTGGCTGTGGTTGCCGTTGATGTTGCCGACCAGCTGCTCGATCCCGGCCCGCATCCGCTTGTAGCTCTCGACGCGCTCCCGGCTCGGCGTGGCGAGCTGGATCATCACCGTCTCGGACGCGTCGAGCCGTTCCTCGGCCAGCAACTCCGAGATCGCCTTGAGGCGGACATCGATGCCCTTGGTGTAGTCGAGCCGGTCGATGCCGAGCATGATCGTCTTGGGGTCGCCGAGTTCGCGGCGGATCTCCGCGGCCCGGTCACGGATCTTCTTGGTCTTGGCCTTCGCGGCGAGCTCGCCGGAATCGATCGAGATCGGGAATGCGCCCACCCGCACGGTGCGGAAGCCGACCTGCACCACTCCGAAGCGCGAGCGGACGCCGACGGTGCCCTTGCTGGTGGCCTGGCCGGCGAGCCGGCGGGCGAGGAACAGGAAGTTCTGCGCACCACCGGGGAGATGGAAACCGATCAGGTCGGCGCCGAGCAGGCCCTCGACGATCTCGGTGCGCCACGGCATCTGCATGAACAGTTCCACCGGCGGGAACGGGATGTGCAGGAAGAAGCCGATCTTCACGTCGGGCCGCAGCATGCGCAGCATCTTCGGGACCAGCTGGAGCTGGTAGTCCTGCACCCACACCACGGCACCTTCGGCGGCCGCCCGCGACGCGGCCTCGGCGAACCGCCGGTTCACCTCGACATAGGTGTTCCACCACTCGCGGTGGTACTCCGGCTTGACGATGACGTCGTGGTAGAGCGGCCACAGCGTGGCGTTGGAGAAGCCCTCGTAGTATTCGGCGATCTCCTGTGTGGACAGGGGCACCGCATGGATGTCGATGCCCTCGATGTCCGGGGGATTGTCGTCGGAATCAGGGATGCCCGACCATCCGACCCAGGCGCCGGTGTTGGCTCGCAGGATCGGCTCGAGCGCGGTCACGAGGCCGCCGGGACTCCGCTTCCAGTTGACCGTGCCGTCGGGCAGGATCTCCTTGTCGACGGGCAGACGGTTGGCGACGACGACGAACTCTGCGCCGTCGTGCGGAGCAGCCCGGTTCGGCCCCTCGCCGGACTCGTTGTCGCGGGCGGGGGTGGTCCCGGTTCCAGCCGGTCGCGGCGTCACCGGATCAGGCGTTCTCGCCCGGCGCGATCCCCAGCATTGCGAGCAGCATCCGGCACTCGTCGGCGTCGGTGGCGTAGGCGGCCACGACGCGGCGCGCCGAATTGGCGGTCTCGTCGGCTACCGGTTCCAGTTCTTCGTCGGCGATGTCGGTGGTCTTCGCGGGCATGTGAGTCCCCTCGTAGTGCGTGCGGTGTCGCGGTGTGGCTCCGTACGGGCTGGAGCGGCCGATGGGCGGCGCGCCCGATTCGCCATTCTACCCGGGTCGCGGGGGTGCTCAGAACCGCCGCGGTGGGGGCGGCCACCGACGGTTCTGGCGGATCGTGCGGCCCTCCCGTGCCTCGCGCTGGGCGAGGAGGCGACGCCGCAGACTCCAGTCGGGTCGCGGTGGTAGCTGGGGGCGGCGCAGCGACCGGGCGACGAACTCACCGAGGGTGACGCCGGCGGCGAGCGCGCAGCCGATGGCGAGGGCGTTCGCGATCCAGGTGAAGCCGCTGAGCGTCTGCTCGCTGAGGATTCCGTACAGGCCGCGGTAGACCGCGAGGCCCGGGAGCAGCGGGGTGATGCCGGCTACCGCGACGACGAGCGGCGGCGTCAACGCGCGCCGGGCCAGGAGGCCGCCGACCAGACCGACGAAGGCCGCGGCGAGACCGTTGGCGATCACGTCGCCGACGGTGGTGAAGGTCGCCGACGCCGCGACCGCGGTGCCGATGAGGCCACCGAGGAAGGCGACGCCGAGCGCACGGGTCTCGGCATAGCTGGCAACCGCGTAGGCGCAGGCGGCGAAGGCGCCCGCGACCACCCTCACCGGCAACTCGACGGCCTCGAAGCTGGTCGAGGTGGTGATCGTGGGAAGGAAGATGCCGCCGGCCTCGAGCAGCCGGATCGCGACACCGACACCGGCGATGATGCCGCCGGTCATGAGCAGGAGTTCGAAGAAGCGGGCAACGCCGGTGATCGGGGCGCCCGTGATGGCGTCCTGCACCGAACCGACGAGCGACAGCCCCGAGAGCAGGACGACGATGCCCGCCGCGATGACCTGAGAGGGTGCGATCTGCACACCCAGTTTCTCGGCCGCGCCGAAGACGAGGGCCGCCGGGACGACGGCGATGAACCCGCCGGTGAGCTGCTGGAAGAAGATCGGTGTACCGATCCGGTTCAGGTTCCGGTTGATGACGACGATCGCGACCGTGGTCACGAACGCCAGTGCGGCGACGAGGTACTGACCGCCGAGCAGCACGGAGATGCCCGACGCCATCGCGCCCCAGGCGACCGTCGCGACCCAGTGCGGGTACGGGTGTGGGGCCGTGATGATCTCGTCGACCATGCGGTGCGCGGTCGACGGCGTGATGCCGGAGTCGCGGATGCGCCGGACGAGCCGATCCACCTGGGCGAGCCGGGTGAAGTCCATCGAGCGGTAGTAGACCTGCTCCATCGTGGTGATCGGCGGGAGCGTCGCGCCGCGTCGCGCGCTGACGACGATCGTGTTGTAGGTGACGTCGACGTCCACGTCCTCGAGGCCGTAAACACCTGCGACGAACTTGATCTGGGTCTGCGTGTCGATCGCGCCGGTACCCGAGTCGAGCAGCACGGCCCCGATCTTGGTGGCGAGGTCGAGGACCTCGGTGATCGCCGCGACGTCGAACGGTTCGATCGGCTTGCGCGGCGACACCATGATGCTGCCGGGTTCGATCGTGTCGATCGTCGCCTGCCGGGTTCCGGTGAGTCGACGAAGCGCGCGGCCGATCTGTTCGCGCACGCATGCCTCCTTGTGTCAGTCGAGCATTCGCGTTCGGTCGGGAGTCGTCGATCATCGGTGACCGCAGCTTCGATCTTGGCACCGAATCGATCTCGGATGTGAACTACCCAGACACGGCCGATGTCACGCAGCGTGGTGGGTGCTCACCGCCCTCTAGGATCGCGGCATGTCGTCAGTGCAGATCAACGGTCCCCTCGACGGTCACACCCGCAGTGCGACAGTGGCCCCCGGCAGTCTCGTCTTCACCGCGGGCGCCGCGCCGATCGACGAGCAGGGCGTCACCGTCGCCCCGGGGAACGTCAGCGAACAGGCACGGCAGTGCATGGCGAACCTGGAGGCGGCGCTGGCCGAGGCCGGTGCATCGCTGTCCGACGTCGCCAAGGTGACCGTCTTCGTCGCCGAACACCTGCAGGCCGACCTCGTGGTCGCCTGGGAAGCGGTGACGGCGGCCTTCGGCGATCACAAGCCGGCCGGCAGCCTGCTGGGGGTCTCGGTACTGGCCTACGACGACCAGCTGGTGGAGATCGAGGCGGTCGCCGCGATCCCGGCCTGACCGGGTCCGCTGGGACCGTCGAATGCGCGGTGGATATACTCGCGCACGCACGCCTCCTTAGCTCAGTGGTAGAGCACTCGCCTTGTAAGCGAGCGGTCGTCAGTTCAATCCTGACAGGGGGCTCCACGAGGGCCTCGGCCCGCGGGGGGAGTCAGATGACGAACGGTCACACCAGACCCGAGAGTCGATGGTCCTCGCCGCGGGCCGGGGCCGCTGTTGTGTCCGGGCCCGTTCCGTCCTCCTCACCACACCGCCCTCGCACACCGTGGTGGCTGGTGGGTTTCGCCGCGGCAGTGGCCCTGCTGGTCGCCGAGATGGTCGTCTTCGCGGTGCGTCCGGACGAGCCGGAGGACGAGACGCCGGTCGACGACGCAGCCGTCGTCGAGTACGCCCGCAGGATGATCGTCGATCTCCTGAGTTATTCGCCCACGGACACCACGCGCGTCGAATCGGCACTGGACCGGTTGTGCGACGACTCGCCCGACGCCCGCTCCGCAGCAGGGCTCGTCGAACAGCTGCGGAACTCGGGCGCCGGGTCCGAGGTCAGGGAATCGTCGATCGGTCAGATCGTCGCGCACACCCCGGACGGTGACCGGGTCGTGTCCTTTCGGATCATCACGCACGTGGGTGCGTTCGGCCGTCCCGCGGAGAAGACGAACCACGACCTGGTCACCGTCCGGCCCGAACCGACGATGTGTGTCTATCGCCTGGAGATGGTCACCAGATGACGGCGAGTCCGGCGGCGAGCAGCGACAGTGCGCCCGCCGTCCAGAACAGCGCCCGCGGAACGGGTTCGCCGGTGCGCTTCTGACGAGCGCTGCCGATACCCAGGATCGCGCCCAGCACGAGCAGGATCACCAGCTTGATGGCGATCTTCGGGTAGTTGAGTTCGATTCCGGCGGGCCACGGTGCGGCCAGTGCCAGACCGGTGAGCAGCGACAGCCCGATGCCGTAGTCCATGACCCGGGTGAAGCGGAACTCGCGGGCGGCCACCTGTGAGAACCAGGCACCGAAGGTCACGGCGAAGCCGACGATGTGGAACAGAATTACGACGTGGCGTAGTACATCCATGCTCGTACTCTACCCAGCGGGTCCTCGACATTCCCGTCACGCGGGAACGTGTGCCTGGAAACGAACTGTCGGTGCAGGATGTACGGATGGAGCACGATGAACCGGGTACCTCTGCCGTGGCCGAGACGACCCCGACTCCCACCGGCGCGGAGCCGCTCGCGCGTACCGCACTCGGTACCTACCGCGGGGTCGCCGGCGACCGCGCCGACGTCTGGCGCGGAATCCGGTATGCGAGACCTCCGCTGGGCGAACTGAGATGGCGTCGCGCCCGGCCGCTCACGCCCGACGAGGACGGGAGTCGAGATGCCGTCGTCGACGCCGTCTCGTTCGGGGCCGTCTGCCCGCAGGAACTCAATCCCGCGGTCCGGCTCGGCCTGGATGTCGTGATGGACGAGGACTGCCTCTACCTCAACGTGTGGACGCCGCCGGGGGCCTCGACCCATGCCCACGACGCCGTCGCGCTGCCGGTCATGGTCTGGCTGCACGGCGGGGCGTACGTCCTGGGGTCGGGTAGCCAGCCGTACTACGACGGTGCGGCGCTCGCCTCCACCGGTGACGTGGTGATCGTGACGCTGAACTACCGGCTGGGCGTCCTCGGGTTCGCCGACCTGTCGTCGATCGATCCGCGCTTCGAGTCCAACGTCGGGCTCAGCGACGTCCTCACCGCGCTGGCGTGGGTTCGCGACCACATCGCGGCCTTCGGCGGGGACCCCGACAAGGTGACCGTGTTCGGCGAGTCGGCGGGCGCCGGCCTCGTCACCGCGCTGCTGACGATGCCCGCGGCCGAGGGGTTGTTCGGCCGGGCGATCGCCCAGAGTTCGCCGGTGACCTCGATGTACGGCGCCGACCGGGCCGCCCGCGTCGCGCGCATGCTGCTCGACGCCGCCGGGATCGAGGACACGGGTGACTCGGCGGAGGTGGTGGAACAGCTCGAATCCCTGGACGCCACAAGGTGTTCGATGCTCACCACCGAACTGTTCGCGAAGGTGCCCACCGAGTCGCCCGGCACCATCGCCTTCGCCCCGGTGGTCGACGGCGACCTGTTGCCCGACCATCCTCTCGACGTCTACCGGAACGGTCGCGCCCTGCCGGTGCCGCTGATCATCGGGACCAACCGCGACGAGGCGAATCTCTTCAAGTACATGAAGTCGCCGCTCATGCCGATCACCGCCGAGGAGATCGAGCGGATGTTCGCCGGCATGCGCGAGGAGTATCCCGACATCGTGTTACCCGAACGCGCGCAGGTGCTCTCGGCGTACTCGGGGCTGCGGCCGAAGGTCACCGGGCTCGGTGTGGCCCGCGACGTCGCCTTCCGGATGCCGACGCTGTGGCTCGCCGACGCCCATGCGCGCCGGGCCCCCGTCTATGTGTACCGCTACGACTGGACCACCAGGATGTTCCGGCTGCTGGGTCTCGGTGCCGCACACGCCACCGAGGTGCCCTACGTGTGGGGGAACCTGGGTGCGGGTCCGCGCGACATCACCTTCCTCCTGGGCGGCCGCAAACACGGAGAAGCCGTGTCGCAGAGGCTGATCCGCCGCTGGACCTCGTTCGCGCACGGTCGCGCACCCGACACCGGGTCACCCGGGGACGAATGGCCCACCTACGACACCGGCCGCCGTCCCGTGCTGCGCATCGACGCCGAGGACCGGGTGGTGCAGAACCTCGACGGCGATCTCTGGGAGGCCTGGGGCGACGAGGTGCTCAGCTTCCGCTGAGCGTCAGTCGCAGTCGCCTTTGAGGTAGGCGTGGGGCAGATACGCCGCACGCTGCGCCTCGGTCATGGGAACCGTGTTCGCACAGACCCATTCGCGGGCCTCGGGAACGTCGAGGGTGTGCACGTAGACGCTGCCTGTCGTGTCGCCGCCGGCGATGATCTCGTCGTCCGCGGGCAACCGGACCGGGACCTGCCACGTCGTGGTGGTGTCGGTGGAGTTGAGCAGCGTCCCCACCGACTGTCGGTCATCGAGAGTGCCGTCGTCGGCGAGTGCGAAACTGATCAGCTCGTGCGTGGATGTGCCGACGGCGATCCGGTTGGGCGACATGGACAGTGTGTTGGCGAACATGTCCCCGTGGCGATCGATCAGTTCGGGCCCGCCGTCGGTGTCTGTGGTCGGTAGTCGCCAGGTGGACAGGTCGCGGGCCGCGACGACGAGGACCTCTCCGTCGTCGTCGAAGGCCGCCTGGGTGACGGGGGTGTCGTCGGAGATCACCGCCACCGGGTCGGGGTTGCCGGAGTCCAGGTCGTAGAGATAAACCCGCTTGTCGTCGGAGGTGACCGCGGCGCGGGTGCCGTCGGGACTGAAGGCGACGCTGCGGATGAGGTCGACGGGGCCGCGCAGGGGAGCGCCGATCCGACTCGGCGAGGTCGGATCGGAGGTGTCCCACAGCGCGATCGTGGTGTCGGTGTCACCGGTGGCGAGGACGTCGCCGGTGGGTGCGAAGGCGACCGGGAAGGAGTACCGCGTCGAGACGGGCAACCGGGCCGCGGCCCGTGGCGTGTCCGGGTCGCCGATGTCCCACAGTTCGACGAGACCGCCGTTGTTGTTCGCCGTCGCCGCGAGGGTGCCGCGATCGTTCACAGAGACGCGCGGGTGGTCGTTGACCCGACGCTGGATGGGAGTGCGCGAACGCAACGACATCTCGCCGTCGGCCAGGGTCCACACGTTCAGGGTGGTGTCCGAGCCGACGGTCGCCAGGATGCGCTGCGCCGGGTCGGTGGCCACCCCGCTGATCGTGCCGCCGCGGTCGGGGACCGAGCGGTCGGGCAGAGACCAGACGTCGATCGTCCCGTCGGAACGCCCGGACACCAGGTGCTCACCGGTCGGGTCGAAAGCGGCCGAGAAAGTACGGACCGAACCCTGCTCAGACGCGGTCTGCAGCGCCCACTGGGCCGTCGGCGAAGCCCGGTTGGTCGTGTTCCACACCCGCACCATGCCGTCGGCGCGGGCCGAGGCGATCTGTGAACCGGTCGGGTCGAAGGCGATGGACCAGGAGCCCGCGGTCGCGGTCGGGAGCGACGTGCTGAGCGGCAGCGGGGACTCCGGTTCGGTCACGTCCCAGAGTTGGGCGTTCGGGCTGTCTCCGGTGACGGCCAGGGAACGGCTGTCCGGGCTGAAGGCGACCGCGTGTGTGATGCTGGGGAATCCGGAGATCGGTTCGCCGACGGGTGCGGGTTTCTCGCCGGTGGTCCACAGACGAACGGCGCGGTCGTCCCCGCCACTCGCGAGCAGCCGTCCGTCGGGGCTGAAGGACAGTGTGCGTGCGGCGGCGTCGTGTCCCAGGAGCACGGCGGTCTCGCGCAGGGTCCCCGTCGGGGACACCGCGAACACGGTGATGGAACCGTCGTCCGACGAGGCGGCGAGTGTCCGGCCGTCCGCGGAGAAGCGGGCCATGTAGACGGTGCCGCGGCGCAGCGACGCCGTCTCGCGCAGCGCCGGCCGGCCGGGATCGGAGAGGTCCCACATCCGGACCGCGCCGTCGCCGCTCGAGGTGACGAGCAATGGTCGGGTGGGGTGAAAGGCGGTGGAGGTGACGTAGTTGCCGAAGCCGCGCAGGATTGCCACCTCGCGATACCTCGGGGTGGCGTCGGTGCTCTCCCAGATGCGGACCGTGCGGTCGCCGCTCGCCGAGGCGAGATGGCGGCCCGTCCGGTCGAAGGCCAGGTCGTAGACCGGTCCGGTGTGGCCGGTGACCTGCGTCGCGAGCGGGCTGGTGGCCGCGCCGCGCAGATGACCCACGATCATCGGGTCGTCGGGGTAGAGCTGATGGGCGACGAGCAGCAGGCGAGCGGCCAGCGACGGGTTGGAGTGCTCCATGCTGTCGATGTGGGACAGCAGGGCCGCCCGTTCCGCGGCGTTGCGCTGTTGCCGGAGGTCGTGCGCCTGCCGGAACCCGAAAACCGCGATGATCGACGCCGAGATCGCGAGGATCACGATCACCGCGACGGCACCCAGCTGCAGCAGCCGGCGGCGTCGTTGCATCGCGACCGCGGAGTCCAGGAACTCGTCGTTCTCCGTGCTCAGCAGGTGTTCGTAGTTGCTGCGCAGCGCTTCGCGGTGGCTCTTGGCGTCGTCGAGTCGCGATCCGGTGTAGAGGAATGAGCGGCTACGGCCATTGGCCACCCACGACCGGGTGTCGGCGTCGAGTTGCTGCCACCAGACGTGGGTGTCGGAGTCGTCGGCGATCCAGGTGGCGAGACGCGGCCACGCGGTCAGCACCACGTCGTGCACGAGCATCACCGACTCCGCGGACACCGTCAGCAGGCGGGCCTGCGCGAACTCGTCGATGACGGTCGAGACCTCCGGCGGGAAGCGGCTGCTGAGGGTCGAGGTGGACAGCGGCACCCGCAGCGCGATCCCGGCCGGACCGACGTGGACCATCGACAGCAGGACCGCGCGGGCGAGGTCGCGATGTTCGGGGGCGATGGCCTCCCAGGCGGCCTCCGCGGTGTCCGCGACTGCGCGTGCGATGCCGCCGGTCGCGCGATACCCGGACAGCGTCATGCGGTTGCCGGAGCGTCGTGCCCAAGTGGCCTGCAGGACGTGGGCCAGCAACGGAAGCCGCCCGGCGCGATCCCCGACCGTCGACGCCTCGTAGAGGTCGGTGATCATCACGTCGGCGAGGCCGGCCTCGATGCGCCCGCCGGCGAGGCGGACCGGGGCGGTGATGACCTCGCGGAGCTGCGTGCGCGTCATCTCCGAGACGATCACGCAGCGGTGCTGCCAGGCATCTGCCAGGACGGGGTACTCCACGCACTGGCTGAAGAAGTCTGCGCGGATGCCGACCACCACGACGGTGTCGACGGCGAGTTCCTCGACCTCGCGCATCGTGGTCGAGCGCGGCTCGTCGGGGAGCGAGAAGATGTTTTCGAACTGGTCGATGACGACGACTGCGTCGGCCTCGCCGTCGACGGGTGGGGCGATGGACAGACCGTCCGGGGTGACCTCGGCGAGGCGCGGGGTCGAGATCCGCGGGTCGCGGGCCAGGCCGGCGCGCAGCAACGACGACTTCCCCGAGCCCGACACCCCGGTGACGACGACCAGCCGGGAGGACGGGGACAGCGGCGCGGGCTGCGAGCCGGCGGTGAGAATCGTGTCGACGAGCGTGCCGACGAGGTCGTCGCGTCCGAAAAACAGCTCGCTGTCGGCGGCGGTGAGGGGCGCCAGTCCGGCGTAGGGGCGGGAGTGCCGGGTGGGCGGCTCCGGGGTGCCCGGTGCCTCCTGGTTCAGGTGTCGGTCCCACAGTTCTCTCCACTGGGGGATCGTGAGGACCTCGGCGACGCCTGCCGCCACCGCGCGGGACGTCAGCCAGACGAGGAGCGGTTCGACGGTCGCGAAGTCGCGGGGGAGATGCCGGCCGTTTCGCCAGTCGCTGATCCGCTGCGCGGAGACCTTTGCCCGGGCCGCCGCCGCTCGGAGGGTGGGGCGTCCCGCTTGCACGAAAAGGCGCGCGAGCGCTTCACCAAAATCCACTCACCCGACTCCACGCTCTGACCGCACGACTGATCGACCGGTCCATCATGCGACAGGCGACCCCGGCGCGCCACCGTCGGAGGGGTGATGGTGGCGACGGCCACGTCGGGGTCGAGTCATCAGGTCATCTGACCTGAACGCCTCCGGAACCGGATTCGGCCGTGTCCGGACCGGATAGTCCGTTTGCCCTCTGACCTCGTTCTTCGCTCGTCGTTCCGGACCGGGGCTGTACTCCAGTGGCGGGGTGGGGTCTCCTTGGTGGGCGTTCCTGACGGGGGTCGGGAGCGCAAGGATGCGTTGGTCGCAGGACACACGGAGGTGTTCTCAGGCACTGCCCGTCGGGGGCTGTGTGTCGTCCGGCCCACGCAACCGGGCGGGTGCCGGACACCGGGTCGATGGGGGTCGGCCGGTCTCCGGCACCCGCTTCCCCTCTTCTTCTCCCGGCTCGCCGCTTGTTCCCGGGTCGTCGTGTCGGCTCACTAGGATCGCGGCATGCCAGTGCGCCCCCGGATCACCGACACCGCGCGCCGATCCCGGCTGATGCGCCGCATGCACCTCGACGCCGCGTCGCGGGCCGGGACCGTCGTGGAGGCGGCGGCGACGATGGTCGGTCTCCACGCCACCACCCCCTCGACGGTCTACCTGTCCGCGTGGGCGCGGGTCGACGGTCTGACCCGCAGCCACATCGACACCGCGCTCTACGACGACCGGACCCTCGTCAAACACCTCGCGATGCGCCGGACACTCTTCGCCTTCCCCCGTGACGTCCTCGCCGAGGCGATCGGTGCGCTCGGGCCCCGGATCACCGCCTCCGAGCGCACCAACATGCTCCGCGATCTCCGCCGCAGTCCCGACGTCGACGACCCGGAGGGCTGGATCGAGACCGCGCGCGACGCGGTCCTCGCCGAACTCGCCGGCGGTGAGTCGCTCACGTCGACCGAACTGCGCTCCCGGTTGCCCATCCTCGAGGGCGCGATCACGTTCGGTGAGGGCACGTCGTGGGCGGGAAAGAGTCATTTCGGTCCGCGGGTGCTCAACATGCTCGACGCATCCGGAGCCATCGTGCGCGGACCCAACCGACTCGGCTGGCACCTGTCCCGTCCGGCATGGACGTCGATGAAGGTGTGGCTGGGCGAGACCCCGGACGCGCCGAACGTGCACGACGGCCACCGGGCGCTCGTCGAACGCTGGCTGCGCACCTACGGGCCGGGAACCGAGACCGATCTCGTGTGGTGGCTCGGCTCCACCAAGACCGCGGTGCGGGCTGCCCTCGCCGATCTCGGCACCGTCGAGGTCGATCTGGACGGGGGCGGCATCGGACATGTGCTGCCCGACGATCTGGACACCGACGAGAACTGCGAGCCGCAAGCCGTGCTGCTCCCCGAACTCGACCCCACGACGATGGGCTTCAAAGAGCGCGGCTTCTACCTTGGCGATCACGGCCCCGAAGTCTTCGACTCCGTCGGCAACGGCGGACAGACCGCATGGTGGGGTGGCCGGATCGTCGGCGGCTGGTATCGCCGCGACGACAATTCGATCGCGATCCACCCGCTCGAGGCCCTGCCCGCCGACGCCCGGCGGAAACTCGACGTGCGGGCCGAGGAGCTCGCGGCGTGGCTCGGCGACGGCTCCATGAAGATCGGTTACGCCGCGCCGTACATGCGGAAGAGATGAGTCGAGAGCGATGAGTCGAGCCCCGAGCCGCGGTCTGCCTCTGCGAGAACCCCGCGTCGAGCGAAAGGCACCGCGATGAGCGATCAACTACCACCCGTGACCGACCAGGACACCTGGGCGAAGGCCCTCGAGGAACTGCGGGTCCGCGAGAAGGCGGCCACGCGCGAACTCGACGCGATCGCGGCGCAGCGGCGGCGGCTGCCGATGGTCGAGATGCCCGACTACACGCTGACCGGACCCGACGGCCCGATCCGACTGGTCGACGTCTTCGACGGGCACTCCCAACTGATCGTCTACAACCACATGTGGTTTCCCGGTGAGACCTACCAGTGTTCGGGGTGCACCGGATTCACCATGCAGTTCGACCGGCTCGACTTCCTCGGCGACTACGACGCCCGGTTCGTGATCATCACCCACGGTCCCATCGACGAGGCCCTCGCCTACAAGAAGCGCGTCGGCAACCGCATGGACTGGTACTCGTCGGCGGGCACGACCTTCTCCGCCGACGTCGGCGCGGGGCCGGGGGAGGGGTTTGCCGTCAACGTCTTCCTCCGCGACGGCGACAGGGTATACCGCACCTGGCACACGACCGGCCGCGGTGTCGAGCAACTCGGGTACACCTTCGCGCTCATCGATGTACTGCCGTGGGGAAGGCAGGAAGAGTGGCAGGACTCGCCCGACGGCTGGCCCCAGAGCCCCACGTACTCGCGGTGGCGTGAATCGGAGACCATCGCCGCAGCCTACGGCGACACCGGTGCGTGACCCGCGGGTGACGCCTTCGCAGGTCAGAGCTCACAGCAACCTCCCAGCATCC
Organism: Gordonia sp. GN26; assembly: GCF_054823965.1. Taxonomy (NCBI): domain Bacteria; kingdom Bacillati; phylum Actinomycetota; class Actinomycetes; order Mycobacteriales; family Gordoniaceae; genus Gordonia; species Gordonia sp. GN26. The sequence continues at coordinate 122,545 of NZ_JSYC01000016.1, forward strand.
GACCAGTGAGGTGCCAGCGGGCTCTGCCACAGTAGGAGTGTGACCGGACCGACCAGGAACGACGACGCGCGCGGCGCGAAGGTTCTCGTCGTCGACGACGAGGAGAACATCCGCGAGCTGCTGTCGGTGTCCCTGAAGTTCCAGGGATACGACGTCGACACGGCCGCCGATGGTCCGGCCGCCATCGACCGGTGCCGCACCAGCAAGCCCCATGTGCTGATCCTCGACGTGATGATGCCGGGCATGGACGGCTTCGGACTGCTGCGCCGTCTGCGTGCGGACGGGGTCGAGGCGCCGGCCCTCTTCCTGTCGGCCCGCGACTCGGTCCAGGACAAGGTGAACGGCCTGACGATCGGCGGCGACGACTACGTCACCAAGCCGTTCAGCCTCGAGGAGGTCGTCGCACGACTGCAGGTGTTGCTGCGTCGCAGCGGTTTCGGCGAGGAACAGAAGGATCCGTCCCGGATCACCTTCGCCGACATCGAACTCGACGACGAGACCCACGAGGTCTTCAAGGCGGGAAAGCCGGTCCAGCTCTCGCCGACCGAGTTCACCCTGCTGCGCTACTTCATGGTCAACGCGGGCACGGTGCTGTCCAAACCCCGCATCCTCGACCACGTCTGGAACTACGACTTCGGCGGCGAGGTCAACGTCGTCGAGTCCTATGTCTCCTACCTGCGTCGCAAACTCGACAACGGCGACAAGCGTCTCATCCACACCCTGCGCGGTGTGGGCTATGTGATGCGCGAGCCGCGCGACTGATGGCCACCCCCGAGGCCCGCAGGCGCGGTGTACCACTCCGGTTTTCCCTGGTTGCGCTCACGCTCGCGCTCGTGGTCGTCGGGTTGCTGGCCTCCGGGGTGGCGGTCACGTCGTCGATGCGGCAGGACCTCATCTCGCGCGCCGACGACGGGCTGGTCAATGCCACCCGCACGTGGGCCGAACCACGATCGCCGATCAACGATCCGCGTCCGGGTCCGCCTGGGCCGCGTCGTCCGCCCTCGCCGTACTACGTGGAGTCGACCCTCCGGGGGCCGGCCGGCACCGCGGCGGTCGACGTCTACAACCAGTTCGACCATGCGCCGAACGTCGACGGACTCGCCGGCGACAACGTGGGCCCGGTGACGGTCGGCTCGACGGAGCCGGCCGGCCCACGATGGCGGGTGATCAAGCGCAGCAACATGTTCGGCACGACGATCGTGGCGACCCCGATGTCCGACATCGACGCCACGATCAGCCGGCTCATCTGGCTGCAGTTCGCCATCGGCGCCGTCGTCGTGGCCCTCATCGGGGTGCTCAGCTATCTGCTCGTGCGGACCAGTCTCCGGCCGCTGCGCAGGGTCGAGGAGACCGCGCACGCGATCGCGGCAGGAGACCTCACGCGACGGGTTCCGTTGGCAGCCCCCGACACCGAGGTCGGCAGTCTGTCGGATTCGTTGAACACGATGCTCGGACAGATCCAGCAGGCCTTCGCGACCACCGCGGCGTCGGAGCGTCAGGCCCGCGCCTCCGAGGAGGAGATGCGGCGCTTCGTCGCCGACGCCAGCCACGAACTCCGCACCCCGCTGACGTCGATCAAGGGTTTCGCCGAACTCTATGCGCAGGGCGGGGTTGCGGACGTCACCGATGCGATGCGCCGGATCAACGACGAGGCCGGTCGGATGAACCTGCTCGTCGAGGATCTGCTGATGTTGGCGCGTCTCGACGCGCAACGTCCCCTTGCGACGGCAGGCGTCGACCTGCTCGGCCTGGCCGCCGAGGCGGTCGCGTCCGCGCGCGTCGCCGCTCCCGAACGCGACATCCGACTCGAGGTGACGACCGGCGACCGTCCCCCGCTGGTCTCGGGGGACGGGCCGCGACTCCTGCAGGTGCTGCGCAACCTCATCGGCAATGCGATCAACCACACGCCGGCCGACGCGTCGATCACGGTCGGGGTCTCGGTCGAGACCGGCGCCGACGGCACGTCGGAGGCGGTGCTGACGGTTGCCGACACCGGGCCGGGGCTGACCGCAGAGGATGCGCAACACGTCTTCGAACGGTTCTACCGCGGCGATCAGTCACGCCACCGGGGTTCGGGCGGCGGCAACGGTCTGGGGCTCTCCATCGTCGCCGCGTTGGTCGAAGCGCACGGCGGCCGGGTCGGCGTCGAGTCGACACCCGGTGAGGGCGCGACCTTCTGGGTGCGACTCCCGCTGTCCACCGCTCCCTGAGTAGCCCCGGAGCTTGCGG
>NZ_JSYC01000117.1:0-17026 GCF_054823965.1 Gordonia sp. GN26
CCTTCGCAAGCTCCGGGCTACTCAGGGAGCTAGCGGGATCAGAAGAACCCCTTCGCGTTCTGAGCGTAGCCGACCAGGAGGTTCTTGGTCTGCTGGTAGTGCTCGAGCATCATCAGGTGGTTCTCGCGACCGATGCCGGACTGCTTGTAGCCGCCGAAGGCAGCGTGTGCCGGGTAGTCGTGGTAGGTGTTGGTCCACACGCGACCGGCCTGGATCTCGCGGCCCGCACGGTAGGCGGTCGCACCGTCACGGCTCCACACGCCGGCACCGAGGCCGTAGAGGGTGTCGTTGGCGATGTGCATGGCGTCGGAGAAGTCCTTGAAGGTGGTGACCGCGAGGACCGGGCCGAAGATCTCCTCCTGGAAGATGCGCATCTTGTTGTTGCCCTGGAACACGGTCGGCTTGATGTAGAAGCCGCCGGACAGGTCGCCGCCGAGGTCGGCGACCTCGCCGCCGGTGAGCACCTGCGCACCCTCGTCGCGGCCGATGGCCAGGTACGACGAGATCTTCTCGAACTGGTCGTTCGACGCCTGGGCGCCCATCATGGTGTCGGTGTCGAGCGGGTTGCCCTGCTTGATCTTCGAGACGCGGTCGACGGCCTTGGCGATGAACTCGTCGTAGATGTCCTGCTGGATCAGCGCGCGGCTCGGGCAGGTGCACACCTCGCCCTGGTTGAGCGCGAACATCGAGAAGCCTTCGAGCGCACGGTCGAGGAAGCCGTCGTCGGAGGCCATGACGTCGTTGAAGAAGATGTTGGGGCTCTTGCCACCGAGCTCGAGGGTGACCGGGATCAGGTTCTCCGAGGCGTACTGCATGATCAGGCGGCCGGTGGTGGTCTCACCGGTGAACGCGATCTTGCGGATGCGGTTGCTCGAGGCGAGGGGCTTGCCGGCCTCGACGCCGAAGCCGTTGACCACGTTGAGGACACCGGCGGGCAGCAGGTCGCTGATGAGGCTGACCAGGTAGAGGATCGACGCCGGGGTCTGCTCGGCGGGCTTGAGCACCACCGCGTTGCCGGCGGCGAGAGCCGGGGCGAGCTTCCAGACGGCCATGAGGATCGGGAAGTTCCACGGGATGATCTGGCCGACGACGCCGAGCGGCTCGTGGAAGTGGTACGCCACGGTGTCTTCGTCGATCTCGGAGATTCCGCCCTGCTGGGCACGCAGCGCGCCTGCGAAGTAGCGGAAGTGATCGATGGCGAGCGGGATGTCGGCGGCGAGGGTCTCGCGGACGGCCTTGCCGTTGTCCCAGGTCTCGGCGACCGCGAGCTTCTCGAGGTTCTCCTCCATGCGATCGGCGATGCGCAGCAGTGCGAGGGAGCGCTCGGCGGCGGAGGTCTTACCCCACGCCGGTGCGGCCTTGTGGGCGGCGTCGAGGGCGAGGTCGATGTCCTCGGCCGTCGAGCGGGCGACCTCACAGAAGGTCTTGCCGTCCACCGGCGACGGGTTCTCGAAGTACTGCCCCTTCACCGGCGGGGTCCACTGGCCACCGATCCAGTTGTCGTAGCGCGACTCGTAGCTCATCACCGAGCCATCGGCACCGGGCTTTGCGAAGACGGTCATGGTCACTCCTTGCGTGTCGGCCTCTTCTCGAGGGCGCTGGACTCTGTCACGTGGGACACCCCTGGATGTCCGATGTGATCTGTTCCACACGGTAGGTGTGAGCTCGTTGCACGAGAGTTGCAACGTTCGCAACGTGCCCTGAACTGGGTCTTCAAACTCCGTAGCGCTTGTCGAGCAGCCTGATGCGGCCGCCGACGACGGCCCGGTCGGGGTGCCCGACCGGCAGCCGGTGTTCGAGGCGACGCCAGGCGACGAGGTCGTCGCGCCCGTGGACCGACGACGTCCACTTGCGCAGTGCGACGACGTCGCCGGCCGCGATGAGCCGGGAACGCAGGTCCTCGCGCAGTTCCTCGAAGATCTCAACGATGCCCGGCGCCGTCGACTCGATCAGCAAACCGCCGCGGCCGAGGTCGTCGACCACCGACGCCAGGTCGGCTCCGCTCTCGATGCGGTCCCGGATGTCCCCGATGTCGGAGGAGATGTCGAGGGTGAGGCGATAGGGGCGGCTCGCGACCACATCGGCACCGAGATCGCGGCGGAGGCGGGAGATCTCGGCCCGCACGCTCACCGGATCGAGCCCCTCCTCGGCGAGCTTCAGGGCGAGCTGCTCGGTGTTGAGTCCCTCCGGAAAGGCCTGCAGGAGAACGAGAATCTCTGCATGGCGCGGGGAGACGGTGCGCGCACCGGTCGCGTCCGCGGTACGGCGCCAGCGGTGCGGACCGTCGCCGAGGACGGTGAGGTGGGCGGCGCTCGACCGCACGACGCCGGTGTGGAAGGTCGACGGGTCGGCGAGGTCCACGGCGCTCGACTGCAGTTCCCGTTCCACCGCGGCGACCACCGACCGGACCGCCGCCAGCGCGAACGGGGCCGCGACCTCGCGTCCGCCGGTCACGTCGATCACGCCGATGACGTGCCCGGTGAACGGGTCGTGCACCGGCGCCGCGGCGCAACTCCATTCCTGGACCGGACCGGCGAAGTGTTCGGGACCGACGATCTGGACGCCCCGGTCGACGGCCAGTGCGAGACCGGGCGCGTTGGTCCCGACCGCTTCCTCGCTCCAGACCGAGCCCTCGACGAAGTTGATGTTGCCGGCCTTGTCCCGGGCGGCGGAGTCTCCCTCGACCCACAGGAGCCGGCCGACCTGGTCGGTCAGGGCGACCACGACTCCGGTGTCGGCGATCGCGTCGACCATCAGCGACTGGACCAGCGGGCGGACCGCGGTGATCGGGTGGGCTGCGCGGTACTCGGCGAACTCGTCGGCGGTCATGGTCGACACCGCTTGGCCGGTCGGCAGCCCGTCGGAGGGACTGACGTCGCTGGGGTCGATGCCGCGGCTCAGTGACCGTGCCCAGGAGTCGCGGACGATGGACCGGACCGCGTCCGTCGGGGGCGTGACACCGGAGAGGAAATCCTCATACGCACGACGGATGCGTGTCGCCACCGCAGCCGCGTCTGTCATGCGCCCTCCGTCGCTCGCCATATGCCGACGATTCTGCCTGGCCAAGTGTGATCCCGGCAACAATCCGGATTCGCCAGCGTGTAGAGCGTACTCGTCCTGGTCAAGCGAACCGCGAGGAGAACTCCCGCGGGGTCATCCCGGTGACGGCCTTGAAGTCGCGGACGAAGTGGGCCTCGTCGGCGTACGAGAGTTGCGCGGCGAGGTCGGCCAGGGTCTCGTCGGGCTCGCGAAGGCGTTCGGCCGCCTCCTGGAGGCGCCGGCGCTGGATCAGCCATTTGGGGGTGAGGCCGAGGCGACGGCGGGTGAGTCGTTGCAGGCTGCGCTCGGTCATGTGGAACCGCTCGCAGATCTGCGCGACCGCGACCACCGTCGAGTCGTTCTCGACCCAGTCGACGATCGCGTTGATCAGGCGACCGTCCTCGTCCATCGGTAGAGATCCCCGCAGCCAGTCCTCGACGATGTCCGTCGCGGCGCGCTGGGCGTCCTCGTCGTCCGGTGCAGGGACCATCACCGCACGTACCGACCGGGCGAGGTCCGCGCCGCGTTCGCCGAAGACTGCCGACAGCTCGTCGAACCGATCGGTCCACTGCGCGACGTCGCCCACGAGCAGACCCCCGGCCCCGGGGGTGAACATCACGCCCACCGCCCACCCGTCACCGGTGAGGACCGTCTCCGACAGGCCGGTGACCACCCCGTAGAAACGGGCGTAGGTGTCGCTGATGACGACCAGGCACACCGGGTACTGCAGCACACGCTGCGGAGCCTCCGCCCCGGGCGGCACCGACCAGACCGGCACCCAGAACCGGCGCACCATCTCGTCGAGATCCGGACCGGGACCCCACCGTCCGATGCGGTAGCTCGCATCCGACGGATCGACGAGGTGCGCGCGCTCGACGTCGTCGAGTCGCGTCGATCCCGAGTTGTCGGGTTTCATCAATCACCGTCCCCTGCAGTGGCGCTTGACTGTCATCATGACCACCACCACAGACAATGCACCACTGATCGACCGCTACAACTCCTACGCCGACGGTTTCGGCGACGTCCTCGCGACCGTGCCCGCCGACGCCTGGTCCAACCCGTCACCCTGCGACGGCTGGACTGCCCGCGACGTCGTGGCGCACGTCGTCGAAACCCAACGGGACTTCTTCGCCGGACACGACGTCGACCTCGGTCCTACCCCCTCGCTCGACGATCCCGTGTCGGGCTGGCGGACCCACCGGGAGGCCGTCGCCGCACGCCTCGCCGATCCGTCCGTCGCCGACCGCGCCTTCGACGGGCACTTCGGGCCGACCACCATCGGCGAAACCCTGCTCCGTTTCTACGGTTTCGACATGATCGCGCATCGGTGGGACATCGCGACGGCCGCCGGATTCGACCATCGGTTCACCGACGACCAACTCGCCGAGATGGAGGCCGCCGCCGACGGTTTCGGCGATGCGCTCTACTCCGAGGGGGTCTGTGAACGCGTCGACGTCCCCGCCGACGCCGACCGTCAGACCGCCTTGCTCGCCCGACTGGGGAGGCGAGCCGCCTAGGGAACCCAGCCGTTCCGTCGGGGGTACCGCACCCGCAGATAGCTGTAGACGTAGGTGCTCACCAGCAATGCGGCACCGGCGCCGACCGCCGGCCACAGGAAGGCATTGTCGAGGGAGTCGCGGACGGCCGCGACTGCCCATCCGATCACGAACAGGACGAGCGCGATCGTCGCCAGGATCCGGATCACGAGGACGAGCGTGGCGACCAACGCCCACATCGCTTCCCGCGTCCGAGCCGACTGTCCCCGCATGAGGACCAATCGTAGTGCGAGCGGTCCGCACCCCTCGAAGTCCGTGCTGGTCACGCTTTCGTCCCCACCGGGCTGCCACACGTGGACAATGGACGGATGAAGACCGTCCTCAACGTGATCTGGCTGCTGCTGTGCGGGCTGTGGATGGCGATCGGCTACGTCGTCGCCGGCATCATCTGTTGCATCCTGATCATCACCATCCCGTTCGGCATCGCGTCATTCCGGATGGCCAACTACGCACTGTGGCCCTTCGGGCGCACGGTCGTGCGCAAGCCGTCCGCCGGAGCCGCGTCGATGATCGGCAACATCATCTGGCTCATCGTCGCCGGCGTCTGGCTGGCCATCGGTCACATCGCCACCGGCCTCGCCCTCTGCATCACCATCATCGGCATCCCGCTGGGTATCGCCAGCTTCAAGATGGTGCCGGTCTCGCTGCTCCCGCTCGGGGCGGAGATCGTTCCCACCGGCCAGCCGATGCCCGGTGGCGCCCCCGCACGCTTCTGAGTCGCCCGACCCATCCGACTACGGCGTCGAGTCCGAAGAAAGGGCATGAGTCTCACGACCGGACCCCTTCGAGCATCGGGGCCCTGCGTCCGCATATGCGGGCGGACATCCGCCGCCCATCGGAAGGACAGCAGCAGAAGGTGAACGCGGTACGACACCGAGGGAAGGAGGTGTGCCATGACTGATCATCTCGATCCCGAATCAGCAGAACTGCTCGAACTCGCGCCGGTGGTCGGGCTCAACGCATTGACCTCCGACGAGCTGCGCGACATCGAGGCACGGGTGGCCGCCGCTCCCGCGGACTTCCGCGAACTGTTCGCCAAACAGGTCCGGGCGACGCGGGAGGCGATGGCCGCGGTCAGCGCCGCCACCGCGACGCCACCACCGCCGTCGCTGCGCGAGCGGGTACTCGCCGCCGCACGCGCCGATGCGGGGCTCGACGAACCACCGGGGCGCGACGAACCACCGGCTCCTGCTCCGTACGTGCCGGCGATGCCGTCCGTCGGGGATCTACAGGTCGAGGTACCCGAGCCCGTACAGTCGGCGACCGTCGAACCGCTCGCGGACCTCGACGCCCGTCGGCCCCGTCGGTCGCGTCGGTTCACCTATCTGACCGCGGCAGCCGTCATCGCCATCGCGGCCGGCGCGCTCGGTTGGGCCATCGGCTTGTCGAGCACCGACGAACCGATCTCCCCCGCACCCGTCGCGGCACCGGCCCAGCAGGTGTTCTCCGCCGAGGATCTGCGCTCGACGAGCGCACCGGTCGCCACCGGCAGCGCCACCGTCTACGTCGCCGAATCCACGGATACCGCTGTGCTCGTGATGAATTCGGTGCCGCCACCCGATCCCGGCACGGTCTATCAGATGTGGCTCGTCGGCCCCGGGGGCACGCGTTCCGCCGGCACCATGACCGACGAGGACGTCGAACCGGTCACCACCGCCGTACTGGCCGGGGTCAACAGCGCCGACGCATTGGCGTTCACCGTCGAACCGCCCGGCGGCTCGACGCAACCGACCAGTTCACCGGTCGCGCAGCTGTCGTTGAACTGACCGTCCGCGCGCCTATTTGAGGAGCGCCCGGATGGCCTCGATGCTGTCGGCGAGGTCGGGCGTCTTGTCGGGTCGGTATCGGACCACCCGCGCGAACCGGAGTGCAACGCCTCCCGGGTAGCGTGAGCTGCGTTGCGCCCCATCGAGTTCGATCTCGACGACGATCTCCGGCCGGAGGTGGACGGTGTGGGCGTCCCGGTGGGTCTCGTGCTTCGGGAACTCCTCGGTCTGCCATCGGAGGATCTTGTCGGTGAGACCCTTGAAGGTCTTGCCCACCATGACGAGCTCGCCGGTCTCGGGGTCGCGGGCGCCCAGGTGCAGGTTGGACAGCCAGCCGGTCCGGCGGCCAGATCCCCACTCGGCACCGAGCACGACGAGATCGAAGGTGTGGGTGGGTTTGACCTTCTGCCAAGCCTTTCCGCGGCGCCCGGCGACGTAGAGCCCGTCAAGCGACTTGACCATCACACCTTCGTGACCGTCGGCCATCGCGGCGTCGAAATGGCGCTTGGCCTCGTCGGCGGTCGGTCGGGTCACCGCGGGTATCCGGAGTTGTGGTGCGATCGAATCGATGGCGGCGAGGCGCTCCGACAGCGGACGGTCGATGAGGTCGATGCCGTCGAGGTGCAGGCAGTCGAAGAAGAACGGCTTGAGCAGACGCTCCGGTTCGCCGGCAGCAGTCGGCCCGGAGCCGAAACGGCTCATCGTGTCCTGGAACGATCGCGGACGTCCGTCGTCGCTGAGCATGAGGGTCTCACCGTCGAGGATCACCGAGTCGCAGGGCAATCCGGCGATCACCTCGACGAGGTCGGGCACGTTGTCTGTGACGTCACGAAGCGTGCGGGTGTAGACCGAGATATCGGAACCCTTGCGGTGCACCTGGATTCGCGCGCCGTCGAGTTTGTAGTCGACGATGCAGTCGGGGCCCAGGAGTTCCAGCGCGGCGTCGAGGTTCTCGGCGGGCGTGGCGAGCATGGGTTCGACACCGCGCCCCACCTCGAGGCCCACGCCGGCGAGCGCCTCGGCCCCGAACCGCGCGAGGGCAGCGATCTCCGGGAGCGAACCGGTGAGCATGTGCGCACGACGCACCGCGGTCAGCGGTTCACCGGTGACCTTGGCGATCGCGTCGGTCATCACCCCCGCCAGCGCGCCCTGCCGTAACTCCCCGGTCAGCAAGGCGATCAGGAACTTCTGCTCGGGTTCGGTGGCGGCGCCGAACATCGCGGTGAGGATCTCGGCGCGGCGGGTCGTCGAACCGGGTCCGTTCGCGGCGGCCAGTTCCCCGAATGCGGCGTCGACCTCGGCGACCTCGAGCGACGGCTCCTCGGCCGGTTCGGACACCAGCTTCGACAGCGAGCGCCAGCCGACGCCGAGCCGCCCCTGCGGGATCTCACCGGACAGCCAGGCGACCACAATGGGCAGCTCGGCGTCGGCGGCGGTGGCCAGGAGATCTGCGAGGACCTCGGTCTTGCGGGTGCGGGAACGATCGCGTGCGACATCGGAGGACGTCTGAACCACATCGCCCAGTCTCACGTCATACCTCCCGCCTCGTCCGAGGTCGACGGTACCCCGAGCCGCCGACACTAAACTCGGGCGAACCGTACACGGATCACGGCATGACCGATCGGGGGCAGACATGACGAGAGACAGGGCTGACCGGTCGAACAGGACGGTCTCGGATCGGGTCATCGGCCGGATCTGTGCCGTCCTCGCCGGCATCTGCGGGGCGGGCGGGCTGGCGGTGTTCTTCCGCATCGGATGGTCCCAGTCGGCCGGCCGCCCGTCCGAGTCGGTGGTCCCCGAATCCGTTCCCTGGGGGCTCGTGCTCCTGATCGCCTGCACCGGCCTGCTCGTGTTGTCGCACGGCGACGACGAACACGAACCTCGGATCTTCGGGTGGCCGGTCGCCGGATGTCTGATCGCCGACGGGCTCGGGGCGCTCGCCTACACCGTGACGAACGAGCCTTCCGCCGTCGGCGCGACCTCGTTCATCTTGATCGGCGTCGGTGCCGCGATCGCTGCGGTGGCCGAGATGCTCGCCCGTCGGTTGTGGCGCAGACGTCGGATACGCGAGAGCGCCGAGATCTCCGGGGTGGACGTCGAGGGGACGGTGACCCACCTGAGCTCGGCCGTTCACGACGACCGCGACGTCTGGTGGGCGACGGTCTCGTTTTCCGTTCCCGGTGGCGCGACCTACACGACGAAGCACCTGCTCGACCGGAAACCGAGGATGGGCGCACGCGTCAGGGTGCGGTATCTTCCCGAACACCCCGACCACGCCGTGGTGATCAGACCTCCGCGAGATCCACGGTCTTGGTCTCCCGGACGCTGAGCAGTGCGATCAGCGTCGTGCAGGCGGCGATCGCGAGGTAGACGCCGACCCAGCCGACGCCGAAGTCGGCCACGATCCACGTCGCGATGAACGGCGCCACCGCGGCACCGATGATCGAGGAGACGTTGTAGGAGATACCCGAACCCGTGTAACGGACGTTGGTCGGGAAGAGCTCCGGCAGGATCGCGCTCATCGGCCCGAAGGTGAGGCCCATCAGCGTCATACCGAGGATCAAGAAGAACAGCATCCGCCCGTTGTTCATCGACGTCGGATCGAGGATCAGCGCGAAGAACAGACCGAAGACGATGATCATCGCCGTGATCACGAGGAGGAACGCGCGGCGACCGTACTTGTCGGCGAGCCGTCCGGAGACCATCACGAATCCGGCGAAGAAGAGCACGGCCACGATCTGCAGCTCGAGGAAGTCGGCGTAGCTGAACGACAGTTTCACGCCCGACGCATCGGTCACCTTGCCGGTGCCGTACGAGACGATCCACGTCGTCACGATGTAGAAGAGCGTGTACGTCGCGACCATGATGAAGGTTCCGGCGATCAGCTGACGCCAGCTGGTCTTGACGACCTCGGCGAGCGGGGCCTTGACCTTCTTGCCTTCCTCCAGGGCCTTCGCGAACACCGGCGTCTCGGTGAGCTTGAGGCGCACGTACAGACCGATGATGACCATGATCGCGCTGGCGAGGAACGGAATCCGCCATCCCCAGGTCATGAACGAATGGTTGGAGGCAGCGGTCTGCGCGTCGAAGTCGAGGCCGAAGATCAGCAGCAGGAACATGCCGTTGGCGAAGAAGAACCCGATCGGCGCACCGAGCTGCGGCCACATGGCGGCCCAGGCGCGCTTGCCCTTCTCCGCGGTCTCGGTCGCGAGTAGTGCTGCGCCGGACCACTCTCCGCCGAGTCCGAGGCCCTGGCAGAAGCGCATCAGCGCGAGCAGCGCCGGCGCGAGGTAACCCACCTGGTCGAAGGTCGGCAGGAGTCCGATCACGAAGGTGGCTATACCCATCGTGAGCAGTGACCCGACGAGCGTCGCCTTGCGGCCGATGCGGTCTCCGAAGTGGCCGAACAGGACCGAGCCGATCGGTCGGGCGACGAAGGCGAGCCCGAACGTCGCGAACGAGGACAGCAGCGCGGCCGTGTCGTCGCCCTTCGGGAAGAACAACACCGGGAACACCAGCACCGCGGCGGTGGCATAGATGTAGAAGTCGAAGAACTCGACGCTCGTACCGACCATCGACGCGATGACGATTCGACGCCGGGGTACCGGTGGCTGTTCGGGGTGGTCGATGTTGCGGACCGCGGACTCGCTCATTCGTGGCAGGTTACGCCTGACGACTCCGTCACATGATGCGGTAGTCCCGACATCGTCCCGCGCAGGTTGGCCGGCGGGCTTTGTGGGTACCCGTGCGAGGCCATGAATCGAGGAGGCCCCCATGGATACCGCAGTATGGATAATCGTCGCCGTCGTCGTCGTGATCGTCCTGCTCGCCCTTCTGTTGTTGTTCCTGCGTAAGCGTCAGGACGTCCGCCGGACAAAGGCGCACCAGATCCGCGAGAACGCGACCGGGCAGGTGTCGGAGATGCGTCAGCGCGAGGCGATCGCCGAGGAGTCCGAGGCACGGGCGCGCAAGGCCCAGGCCGAGGCCGACGCCAAGGCCGCCGAGGCCAAGCGTCTCAACGAACAGGCGCGGGCCCACGGCACGCAGGCCGCGGAGAAGCGCGACGAGGTCGAGAGCACCTTCGCCCGGGCCGACGAGCTCGATCCCGATGTCCGCGGTGACCGCGGCGACCGCGGACCGCTCGGCAACGACCACCACCATGACCCCGCCGGCACCCCGGGCCACGGAACACCCGGTCCGGGCACGCACGGCCATGGGACCCCCGGAGCGGCAACGCCCGGCGCCGGACCCGGACATGTGGGTCCCGGAACCCCCGGTACCGGCGTCCACAATCCCGAAACCCACTCCGGTAGGCACGAATCCGGTCAGCATCTGCCCGGCGGTAGTCAGCCGGGACAACCGCGTCGACCCTGACGTGTCATGACGAACCCGGCGCGGGCGGCTCGATGGCCACCCGCGCCGGGTTCGTCAGTTCTGTACGCGGTCAGCTACCGCGCTTGATCCACTCCTCGAGGTGCGGTGCCTCGGCGGCGACCGTCGTACCGTCGCCGTGACCGGTATAGACCTTGGTCTCGGGATCGAGAGTGAAGATCTTCTCGGTGATCGAGGCGATGATCGTCGGGAAGCTCGAGTACGAGCGGCCCGTCGCGCCCGGTCCGCCCTGGAACAGGGTGTCGCCGGAGAACAGCACGCCCGCCTCGGGCAGGTGGATCACCGACGAGCCCGGCGAGTGGCCGGGGGTGTTGATGATCGTCAGCTCGGTGCCGGCGACGGCGATCTTCTGCCCGTCCTCGAGGTCCTGGTGCGAGACGTCGGGATGGGTGTCGTTCCACAGCATGTCGTCGCCGGGATGCAGCAGGATCGGCGCGCCCGTGGCCTCGGACAGTTCCGGTGCGACGGTGACGTGGTCGTTGTGACCGTGGGTCAGCACGATCGCTTTCACCGTGCGGTCGCCGACGCCTTCGAGGATCGGTGCCGCCGAGTGCGCGGCGTCGATGATGACGACCTCGTCGTCGTTGCCGACCAGCCACACGTTGTTGTCGACGTCCCAGGTGCCGCCGTCGAGGCTGAAGGTGCCCGAGGTGACGACGTTGTCGATACGCAGCGCCGACATCAGAGTTCCACCACCGAACGCAGGACCTTGCCGGCCTCCATCGCCGAGAACGCGGCCTCGACGTCGTCGATGCCGATCCGTTCGGTGACGAACTTGTCGAGCGGGAGACGTCCCTGCTCGTACAGGTCGATCAGCATCGGGAAGTCGCGCTCGGGCAGGCAGTCGCCGTACCACGAGGACTTCAGCGCGCCACCGCGCGAGAAGAAGTCGACGAGCGGCATCTCCAGGGTCATCTCCGGCGTGGGCACACCGACGAGGACGACGACGCCGGCGAGGTCGCGCGCGTAGAAGGCCTGCTTGTAGGTTTCCGGGCGGCCGACCGCGTCGATGACGACGTCGGCGCCGTTGCCGTCGGTGAGGTCCTGGACCGCCGTGACCACGTCGTCGACCTTCGTGCCGTCGATGGTGTGGGTCGCGCCGAGTTCCTTTGCCCACTCGAGCTTGCCCGGGTCGCGGTCGATCGCGATGATCTTGGTCGCGCCGGCCAGCTTGGCGCCGGCGATCGCGGCGTCACCCACACCGCCGCAACCGATCACGGCGACCGAGTCGCCGCGGCCGACGTTGCCGGTGTTCATGGCGGCGCCGATGCCGGCCATGACGCCGCAGCCGAGCAGACCGGCGACGGCCGGGTCGGTCTCGGGATTGACCTTGGTGCACTGCAATTCGTGGATGAGGGTCTTCTCGGCGAAGGCGCCGATACCCAGGGCCGGGGTCAGCTCGGTGCCGTCGGTGAGGGTCATCGGGACGCTGGCGTTGAAGGTGTCGAAGCAGTACCACGGACGACCGCGCTTGCAGGCCCGGCACTCGCCGCAGACGGCACGCCAGTTCAGGACGACAAAATCGCCGACCTCGACGTGGGTGACATCCGAACCGACCGACTCGACGACGCCGGCGGCCTCGTGGCCCAGCAGGAAGGGGTACTCGTCGTTGATGCCGCCCTCGCGGTAGGCGAGGTCGGTGTGGCAGACGCCACAGGCCTTGATCGCCACGACGACATCACGCGCACCCGGATCCGGGATCACGATGTCGACGACCTCCGTCGGCGACTTCTTGCTGCGCGAGATGACTCCCTTGACTGTCTGAGACATGCGTTCTGTTCCTTCCGAAACTGCGTTGTCGGCGTTCGTGCTCGTCTGTGTTCCCAGCCGTGGCGACAGGATCCGCCCTTACCGGACACATCGTCACAACCTTATCCGTACCCGCCATGACCGTCCACTCGTGTTCAACGACGTTAACTGCAGGTAGTCGGCGTTGCAGCCGGTGGTGGTGCAGTCGGTGGTGGGTCCGCTGTCCGGCCCAGGTTTGGTTGTACCCGCGACCGGGCACGCCTGTCGGGAGAACCGTTCGTGTCGACCACGAGGAGGCAGACCATGGCGGAGAAGAAGCGCGACCCGGGACCGTCGGTCAAGGACGACGAGCTCTACGAGAAGCTGCGCGACGAGGGCAACTCGAAGGAGAAGTCCGCGCGCATCGCCAACGCCGCGGCCAACAGTTCCCGGTCGGATGTGGGCAAGAGCGGCGGGAAGTCCGGTTCCTACGAGGACTGGACCGTCGACGAGCTCAAGGACCGCGCGAAGGAACTCGACATCAGCGGTTACTCCGACCTGAAGAAGGACGAGCTGATCGAGAAGCTGCGCAACCACTGAGACACCCGGACAGCACCGAAGCCGCCGGCCCAGAAGGGTCGGCGGCTTCGGCGTGTTGATGGACGATGCCGGTCAATGCGCCTCTCGGCGAGTGGCCGCTCGAAGCGGCAAAGGGTTGAGGCCCGGGGCTTGAATCCGTCACCGTCGGGCTGTTCAACTGCGACTGTCCCCGATCTATTCCGGCTTGCTGACCGTGACCTCGGACACCCCGGAATCCGTAGAGAAGATGCGCGCTATGTCCCCATGCTTTCTACATTTCGCGGCGGTCGGGGTCCCGGTCAGCGGATGAGCCCGGCATCCTGGAACGCGGTCAGGGCCGCCTCGCCGGTGTTCCACAGTCCGCGGACATCTCCGCGGGCACCCGCGGCCGACGTCCGGTCCTGGAGCACGAGCCCGTTGCGGAAGGTCAGCACGTTGTATCCGACGTCGGCAGCCCGCAGCATCGGCCCGGTGGCGCGACCGGCACCGACGACGCGGTCGAGCCCCTCCCCCAGCACATAGAAGCGGAAGATCGGGCCGAGGTCGACGCCGTACTCGCGGATCGTCGACGTCACGATCGAGTTTCCGTGCGCAGCAATGGAATCGACGATGAAGAAGAAGTCCCGCGCATTGGCGGTCGTCGCACGCGAGTCGGCGGTCGCGTAGGCCAGGTCGACGGTGATGTGGGCGTTGTAACCGGCCATCGCGACCCGCTGACCGGGTACGCGGCAGTCGGCGGCCAGGTCGAAGTAATGTCGCCACTGCCCCGGCACCGGGCGGTCGCCGAACTCCTCGCGCACCGCGTCGAGGAAACGATTGAGCAGTGTCAGGCTGATGACCGGCGCCCACCGCGGGGTCTGGAAAACCGCTGGGCGATTCTGCAACGGCATCACCGCGTCGCGCTCGACCGATGCCAGGCCCAGCGCGAACAGTCCCCGACGATCGTTGTTCTCGGTGAGGATGTCGACGATTCCGTAGAGACGCTCGACGTTGCGTCGAAGCTGGACGAGCGGGAGCTCATGGGAACCGGCGTCGTACGAACTCAGCTCGACGATGCGGGCGCGGTCGGCGGAGGTCAGCGTCGAACCGCAGACGGACGTGGGTGCGGCGGTAGCCGGCGCCGCCACGAGGAGGGCCGAGGTCAGGCCGAGGGTCAGCAGGATCGCCGGGATCAGTCGCATGGAGCCGGGAAGTACCCCGATCCGGTAGCAACCATGCGCGCTATGTCCCCATGTTTTCTACCGATCGCCGGGGGCTAGGCGGTCAGGGCAGCAGGCCGGCCCGCCGGGCGACGACGACGGCCTCGAGCCGCGACGACGCGTCGAGCTTGCGCATCGCGTCCTTCATGTAGCCCTTCACCGTGTGCACGGTCAGTCCGAGGGCCTCGGCGATCCGCGCGTTCGAGTACCCGAGCGCGGCGAGCGACAGCACGTCCTGTTCGCGTCCGGTCAGCTCGACCGTGACCGAGTCGGCGGCGGCCTCGGCCAGCAGGAAGTCCGTGACGGCGGCGAGTTGTTCGGCGAGACGGGCGTCGTCGACGGTGTCGGCCAGTGACCGCAGGCGCGTGTAGGCAGCGGTCATCCGGTCGCGCAGCTCGTCCTCGCTCTGCGCACCGTGCTCCAGCCGGGCCCGCGAGGCCACGATCTCCTGCTCGACGGCGCGCGCCTCGGCGGCCAGGACGTCGAGCATGCGACCGCCGATCGGATCGGGGGTGTGCAGCGCGCCGTAGATCACCGCAACCGGCGTGCGGTTGACGATGATCGGCGCGGCCATCATCGCGCGGAGTCCCTCGCGTTCGATCAGCGTGTTGTAGCGGTGGGTGATGTGCGGGGTCCGCAGGTAGTCCTCGACCACCATCGGCCGGTTCAGCGAGACCACCTTGCCGCCCAGCCCGTGCCCGACGTCGACCGAGAGTCCGGACAGCGCACCAGCGTGATTGCCGGCGAAGTGCTGGAGACGCAGGCTCGTGGAGTTGTTGACGACGCCGGCGAAGGCCAAGGGCACTCCGCTCGATTTGCGCACCCGTCGCAACGCGTCGGTGACGATCCCGCTCAACGGCTCGGGCATCTCACCTCTCTATCCCCCTCTTCGGAGGGTGGTAGGACTATTTGTGTCGCGTCACACTGTGACCCAGCTTACTCAGTCAAGAGCGAGGTTCACGATGACACAGGCCACCATGACCCCCACCCACATGGTCGACCGCTGGTTGGCAATCTACGGGGCGCCCGACGCCGACGCCGCGGCACTCCTCGTCGACGACCACGATCCCGACGCGGTGGCGTTCACCGTGATCGAGGTCGAGGCCTCCGCGGACGCCGATTCGGCCCCCGCCCCGATCACCACCGACGTGACCTACGGCGACCTCGCCGAGCGCTCCAAGCGCTTCGCATCGGCGCTGGCCGAGCTCGGCGTCGGCCGCGGTGACACCGTCGGCGTCCTCATGGGCAAGCGCGAGGAACTCGTCGTGTCGCTGCTGGCCATCGCCCGACTCGGCGCCGTCTACATCCCGCTGTTCACCGCCTTCGCCACCCCGGCCATCGAGATGCGCCTGACGTCCGGCAAGGCGAAGGTCGTCATCACCGAGCCCAGCCAGGCGTCGAAGCTCAACGGCATCGACGGTGTCGAGACGGTCGTCGCCGGCGAGCAGTTCGAGCAGCTCGTGTCGTCGCACGAGCCGATCGCCGAGTCCGTGGCCGTCGGCGGCGACGGCGCCCTGATCCTCCTGTTCACCAGCGGCACCACCGGCGCGCCGAAGGGCGTCCCGGTACCGGTCAAGGCCCTCGCCTCGTTCGTCGCCTACATGCACTACGGCCTCGACGTCCAGGACGACGACGTCTTCTGGAACGCCGCGGACCCGGGCTGGGCCTACGGCCTCTACTACGGGATCCTCGGCCCGCTGGCGACCGGACACCGCAACCTGCTGCTCCATGCCGGCTTCAGCCCCGAGCTGACCGCGCAGATCCTCGGCGGTCTCGGCGTCACCAACTTCGCCGCGGCGCCGACCGTCTACCGCACCCTGAGCAAGGACCCGCGGATCACCGGCTTCTCGCTGCGACGTGCCTCGTCGGCCGGCGAGCCCCTGACCCCCGACGTCATCGGCTGGGCCCAGCAGGCACTCGGCACCGAGGTCCGCGACCACTACGGCCAGACCGAACACGGCATGTTCATCAACAATCACTGGCACGACGACGTCCACGAGACCCTCGTCCCCGGCTCGATGGGCAAGCCGATGCCGGGATTCGCCGCCGGCATCGTCGACGGCCAGATCGCGATCGACGTGCCCGCCAGCCCGCTCATGTGGTTCAGCGGATACCTCGACGCCCCGGAGAAGACCGCCGCACGATTCACCGAGGACGGCCGCTGGTACCTCACCGGCGACACCGGCCGCGCCGACGAGGAGGGCCGCTACTTCTTCTCCGCGCGCGACGACGATGTGATCATCATGGCCGGCTACCGCATCGGACCGTTCGACGTGGAGAGCGTGCTGATCACGCACCCGTCGGTGGTCGACGTCGCGGTGGTCGGGCGTCCCGATGAGCTGCGCGGCGAGGTCATCGAGGCATTCGTCGTCGTCGCTCCCGGCGTCGAGGGCACCGAGGCCCTCGAGAAGGAGCTGCAGCAGCTGGTGAAGACCGAGTTCGCGGCGCACGCGTACCCGCGCACCGTGCACTTCGTCGACGCCCTTCCCAAGACCCCCAGCGGCAAGATCCAGCGGTTCCTGCTGCGCAAGGGATAGAGCCGACCGCGTCGAAGTCGGCGATCCCGAGACAACGCGGTCCCCTACACGCGTCCCAGCGGGTGCCCCCCTCCCGCTGGGCCGCGTAACCATCGAGCACCGCGGCCGGCTGCTGGAAGTCAGCCGGTCGCGGTGACCTCGATCCAGGTTCGCAACGTCGCGAACCCTTCGGCCGGCCCTCTTCTGCTCTGTCGGACCTCGATACGCGGCGTCCTCGCTTCGCTCGGTCG
>NZ_JSYC01000118.1:0-413 GCF_054823965.1 Gordonia sp. GN26
GTCGGCATGCACGGTGCGGATTTCACCGAGGATCTCGCGGTCACGGACCACCCGTGGCGCCTCGACTCGTCGAGAGCTCAGATGGGCTCGGACTGTGGACGGAGCGATCTGGGCGGCCGTGTCGCGCAGGGCCGCGCAGATCGGATCGACTCCGTGCTCGTCGCGGGAAGCGGCGACGAACTCCACGATCAACGCTGTGGGCGGTCGATCTCCGCCGCAAAGAAAGCCGAAGCCTGCTTCAAGATGGTGTTCGCCCGCCGCAACTCCCGGTTCTCCCGTTCCAGCTGCGCGATCCGCTCAGCCTCGCTGGTCGTGGTCCCCGGGCGGTCCCCGCCATCGATCTCGGCCTGCTTGACCCAGGTGCGAAGCGCCTCCGGGTGCACACCGAGTTGATCGCCGATCCGTTTGAGCGC
>NZ_JSYC01000119.1:0-729 GCF_054823965.1 Gordonia sp. GN26
GACCATCCTTGAGAAGACGTCGAGGATGAATGCGGCATACACCCAACCCGTGTGGGTACGGATGTAGGTCAGGTCGGCCACCCACAGCGCGTTGGGCGCCGCCGCGGTGAACTGCCGTTCGACACGATCGGCCGGCTGCGGAGTTTCGGCCCCCTCGCTGCGAGTGGTCTTCCGCGTCTTCAGCCGCGGTATCCCGTGCAGCCCATCAGCTTTCATCAATCGTTCAACGGTGCACCGTGCCACGCCGACACCCTTCCTGCGCAGTTCGGCATGAACTTTGCGGGCACCGTAGACGCCGAGGTTGTCGGCATGCACGGTGCGGATCTCGCCGAGGATCTCGCGGTCGCGGACCACTCGTGGCGCCTCGATTCGTCGAGAGCTCAGATGGGCTCGGACTGTGGACGGAGCGATCTGGGCGGCCGTGTCGCGTAGGGCCGCACAGATCGGATCGACTCCGTGTTCGTCACGGGAAGCGGCGACGAACTCCACGATCAGCGCTGTTGGCGGTCGATCTCCGCCGCAAAGAAAGCCGAAGCCTGCTTCAAGATGGTGTTCGCCCGCCGCAACTCCCGGTTCTCCCGCTCCAGCTGCGCGATCCGCTCAGCCTCGCCGGTCGTGGTGCCCGGTCGCACCCCGCCATCGATCTCGGCCTGTTTGACCCAGGTGCGCAGCGCCTCCGGGTGCACACCGAGTTGATCACCGATCCGTTTGAGCGCTCCCGGCCGCGTA
>NZ_JSYC01000120.1:0-506 GCF_054823965.1 Gordonia sp. GN26
ACCCAACCGATCCCTGGTGCCCCGGCGAGAGTGGCGGCGTCGGTGACGACGTGGATGACGGCCTCGGTGCTCACCGACCGGACCACCTTCGCCGGGTCGGGGATCTCGGCGGTGCAGTCCTCACGCCCGCACTGGCAGTCGAA
Organism: Gordonia sp. GN26; assembly: GCF_054823965.1. Taxonomy (NCBI): domain Bacteria; kingdom Bacillati; phylum Actinomycetota; class Actinomycetes; order Mycobacteriales; family Gordoniaceae; genus Gordonia; species Gordonia sp. GN26. The sequence continues at coordinate 144 of NZ_JSYC01000120.1, forward strand.
GACGGTGCCGGTCAACAGTGCGAACATGGCATCGGAGTTGCGCTGGTTACGGTTGCGGCCATCGTGGGCGCAGACGGTGTCGGCGAGGGCTTTCACCGCTTTCGCCGCGATGCGTATGTTCTCCGCAGCCATGACACCGGTGATCTCACCGGTGCCATCGGCGAAGTTCTCGATCCACATACCGCGCTTGTCGAGGGCCTCTTTGCGCCGTTCCCGCACCGCATCGGGGTCGTGACGAAAGACCAACCGGTCGACCATGTCGCGCAGCTTCGCTCGGGTCCAGGCACCCTTGCGGTGGCGCAGGATGGATTCGATCTCGGTGTCGAGCTCAGCGATGACCGCGGCGTCGGAGATCAGGTCGGT